>NZ_JBIUCG010000013.1:0-172985 GCF_044548645.1 Nocardia sp. NPDC051929
CCCACCGACTGGTCCTGGATCAACCCGCCGATCTCCTCCGGCCTGACCCCGACCTTCCACCGCTACTACGACCCACCCGACATGGACATCCGGCCGAATTTCGTCCGCAGAGACTTCCGCGTGGGCATGGGACTATAACCAGCGGCGGTTCCAACGGGACAGTGCCGAGCCAACAACTGAAGGTCCAACCGTCAACGGCAACCCCGGCCATCAGCGGGTGCCCGGACCAGCAATGTGACCCAGCCAGCAGCGAAAGACCCGGCCCAACCCACAGCGGGGTCCGGGGGCGACGCCCGCCGGGCGGGGTGTGGGGTTGCACCCCCACAAAACATTGCGAAACGAGCCCGGCTCATGCTCTCCATGAGCATGGGCCAGCGACGAGTGGAGCGGAGACGGAGGGATTTGAACCCCCGGTCGCTCTCGCGACGCTCGCTTTCAAGGCGAGTGCATTCGGCCGCTCTGCCACGTCTCCAGGGACCTGATCGTAGCGGACGGCTCAGCCGGAGTGCTTGCCGATTTCCTCGTCGACGCGGCCGAAGACGTCGGCGATCACCTCGAGCTGGGCCGGAGCCAGCAGGTCGATGAAATTGCGGCGGACGGCTTCGACGTGGCCGGGCGCGGCGGTTTGCAGGCGGCGCAGGCCCTCGTCGGTGAGTTCGGCGAGCACGCCGCGGCCGTCCTCCAGGCAGGTGTTGCGGCGGACCATCTTCTGTGCCTCCAGCCGCCGGATCTGGTGGGTCAGCTTGCTGCGCGAGGACAGCACGCCGTCGGCCAGCTCGCTCATCCGCAACGAGCGGTCGGGCGCCTCGGAGAGCAGGACCAGGATCCGGTATTCGGCGACGGTCAGGTCGCTGTCACGTTGCAGCTGACGATTCAGTGCCGTCATCAGGCGCTGGTGGCCGTCCATGTACGCGCGCCAGGCGCGCTGCTGGGCCGGGGTGAGCCAGCGGGGCTCAGCCACGACGCGACCGCTCGGTTCGGGATGCACGGTGGTCATTCTATGCGCGACGAACTGCCGAAATGGGCAACTCTCGCAGGTCAGCGCACCGTGGACAGCAGTGCGCGGTTCACCGCGGCCGGGCTGGTGCATCCGGCGAGGCCGAGGGTGGAGTCGAAATCGGCGAGCAACGTGCGCAGCGCGTGCCGTACCCCCGCGGCGCCCGCGAGCCCGAGGCCATAGGCCCACGGCCGCCCGTACAGCACCGCCTTCGCACCCAGGGCCAGCGCCACGAGCACGTCGGAACCGGTGCGCAGGCCGGAGTCGAACAGGACGTCGGCGCGGTCGCCGATGGTGGCCACCACCGCGGGCAGCGCGTCCAGCGCCGCGATCGAGCCGTCCACTTGGCGGCCGCCGTGATTGCTCACCACCACCGCATCGGCGCCGGCATCCACTGCCTGACGCGCGTCGTCCGGGTGCAGGATGCCTTTCACCGCGATCGGGAGATCCGTCCATTCGCGCAGCAGCGCGAGGTCCGCGAGCCGCAGCGTGTGGTTGCCGAACAGGCCGACCCAGGTGAGGATGGCCGTCCGCATCGCCTCCTCGCTCTCCTCCGGCGCGGCGGGCAGCTTGGCCCGGAACACCGGGTCGGACAGGTAGTTGGCGATGCCCTTGCCGTGCAGGAACGGCAGGTGCGCCTGTTCCAGGTCGCGCGGCCGCCAGCCGAGGGTCGGAGTGTCCACGGTGACCACGATCGCCGAAGCTCCGGCCTGCTCGGCGCGCCGGACGAAAGAGCAGGCCAGTTCGTCATCCGCGGGCCAATACAGCTGATACCACCACGCACCGGCCGCCGCGCCGACGTCCTCGATGGTGGAGGAAGCGGCCGTGGACAGCACCGTGCCGAGGCCGAGTTCCTTGGTCACCTCCGCCACGATCACCTCGCCGCCCTCGTGCAGGAGTTCCAGGACGCCGACCGGCGCGGTGAGCACGGGCGCGGCCAGTTTCGTGCCGAGCACCTCGACGGACAGATCCCGGGCGCCGGGGCCGGTGGAGCCGCGCAGCATCCGCGGCAGGATGCGGTAGCGGTCGAAGGCGGATCGGTTGGCGGCGGCGGTGCGCTCCGCGGACGCGCTGCCCGCCACGTAGGCGAAGGCGGCCGGATCCAGCCGCTCCCGCGCCAGCGACTCCAGACCCGCTGCGGTCATGGGCAATTCGGGTCTCACGCCGCCCAGACCGCCGAGGTAGATCTCGTTCTGGAAATCGATGAAGCCGCCACTCATCACCGGAACGGTAGTCCGTGACGCCGGTCACCGCAGGCCGCTTGCCGGATCGGTCCGGAAAGGACGGCTCCGGGGGCCAGGGCGCGGCCGTCCGTCCGCGCGGAGCACTATGGCATGGTGCGCGCTATAGATCTGAACGGTTTCGGCGGTCCCGATGTCATGGTCTTGGCCGAAGCGCCGGAGCCGAAGCCGGGACACGGAGAAGTGCTGATCGAGGTGGCCGCCGCGGGTGTCAACCGGGCCGATCTGTTGCAGCGTCAGGGCTTCTACCCGCCCCCGCCGGGAGCCAGCCCGCTACTCGGCCTGGAATGCTCCGGCGTGATCGCCGGAATCGGCGACGGAGTGCGCGACTGGGCGGTCGGCGATCGAGTGTGCGCGCTGCTGTCCGGCGGCGGCTACGCCGAGCGGGTCGTGGTGGCCGCCACCCAGGTGCTTCCGGTGCCGGACGGCCTGGACCTGGGCGCGGCGGCCGGGCTGCCCGAGGTGGCGGCGACCGTGTGGTCGAACCTGGTGATGACCGCGGGCCTGCGAGCCAACCAGCTGGTGCTGATCCACGGCGGCGGCAGCGGGATCGGTACGCACGCCATCCAGGTCGCCAAGGCCCTCGGCGCGCGCGTAGCGGTGACCGCCGGATCGGCCGAGAAGCTGGCGCGCTGCGCGGAACTCGGGGCGGACGTGCTGATCAACTACAAAGAGGACGACTTCGTCGCGGCCGTGCGTGCCGAGCGCTCGGGCGCCGGCGGCTCCGGCGCGGACGTCATCCTCGACAACATGGGCGCGGCCTACCTGGGACGCAACGTCGACGCGCTGGCCGAGCACGGCCGCCTCGTGGTTATCGGCATGCAGGGCGGAGTGACCGCCGAACTGAACCTGGGCGCCCTGTTGCGCAAGTGGGGCACCGTCCACGCCACCAACGTGCGCGCGAGGCCCGCGACCGGAGCGGGCGGCAAGGCCGAGATCGTGGCGGAGGTGCGCGGGCAGCTGTGGCCGTTGATCGCCGACGGCACGGTGGCGCCCGTCATCGCGGCCGAACTGCCGATCGAGGAGGCCGCCGAAGCGCACCGGCTGCTGGACTCCGGCGAGGTGGTCGGCAAGGTCGTGCTGCGGGTGGCGGAACTCTGAGCGGCGCTCACTCCAGCGCCAGCAGCGCCCTGCCGAGCTGATCGATCTCGAACTTGGTGGTGTAGGGCGCGAGCCCGATGGTCACGGCGCCGCCCTCGTCGTTGACGCCGAGCGCGTCCAGCAGCCTGCTGCCGCCGTGCACACCGCTCACCGTGCCGATCCGGTTATCGGCGAGCTTCGCCGCGACCTTCTCCGCCTGCATGCCCGCGAGCGTGAAGCTGACCGTGGGAATGCGGGTGGACGCGCGGCCGATCACGGTGAGGCTCGGGATCGAGTCGAGCATGCTCATCAGGTGCTCGAACAGCTGGTCGTGGTAGTCCTGCAACGAGGTGATCGACATCTCCAGCCGCTCGCGCCGGGTGCCGTGGGCCCGCTCGTCCAGCCCGGCCAGGAAATCGATCGAAGTGGTCAGGCCCGCGAGCAGCGCGTATTGGTGCCCGCCGACCTCGAGCCGCTCGGCGCCCTTCGCATAGGGGTTGAGCGACATGGACGGGATCCGATCCAGGAACGCGGGGTCACGGAAGACCAGCGCGCCGATCTGCGGACCGCCCCACGCCGGTGCGCTCAACGCGACGACGTCGGCGTTCAGTTCCTCGATGTCGATGAGCGCGTAGGGCGCGGCGCCGAACGCGTCGGCCACCAGCAGGCCGCCCACCTCGTGCACCCGGTCCGCGGCAACCCGCACGGCGGGCGCCGAGCCGACGATGGGCGAGGCGGCGGTGAGGGCGACCAGCCGCGCAGTCGGTCCGATCAGCTCCTCGAACTGCCAGGACGGCATCTCGCAGGTCTCGATCTCCACCTCGGCCCAGCGCACGTGCGCGCCGTAGCGGTTGGCGATGCGCAGCCACGGCGCGACATTGGCCTCGTCGTCCAGCCTGGACAACACGATGCCGGTGCCGAGTCCGAGGCGGGAACTCAGCGATTCGGCCAGCCAGGCCAGCAGGACCGCACGGTCGGGACCGAGCACGACACCCGCCGGGTCACCGCCGACCAAGTCCGCGACGGCCTCGCGGGCCGCGTCCAGAATCGCCGCGCTGCGCACGGCCGCGGCGGTTCGGCCGATATGCGAGAAGGAAGAAGTTCGGAAACCCGTTGAAACGGCCCGGGATACCGCGTCCGGGATCAGCATGCCCGCTTGCGGGTCGAGATGGATCCAGCCGTCGCCCAGGGACGGTATCAGGCCCCGAACCCGCGCGACGTCGTAAGTCATGCTGGCCACTCTAAGGGCAGCAGGCGAGCCTGTGTAACCGCGTTCCCCTCCACATCGTGGCGAGAGCACAGCGACCTGGGACTCAGCATGGCGACCGACTTTCGACAAATCCGAATCACACGACCCGAACAGAATAGAACGCCGGCTCCCAGGGCGGTGCGTACCAGGGCCACGCGCCGCGCCCTGCCCAGTGTGCCCCGTCCGCGGAACACCGGCTTAGCGCGTTCGGAGCGAACACGACATGATAGGGACCATGACGCACTCGGACGAGGCACCGGACCACATCGTCGTTGTCGGACCCGACGGCAGGCCGTTGGCCATCCCGGCGGCGGCCGGACCGGGGGCTCCCTTCACCGCGCAGGTCGTGACCGACGATAACAAGGACGAGTCGGGCGATCGGGACGACTCCGGCGAATCGCTCGCCGACATGGTCGAGCAGCCCGCGAAGGTCATGCGCATCGGCACCATGATCAAGCAGCTGCTCGAGGAGGTGCGCGCCGCCCCGCTGGACGAGGCCAGCCGCAATCGCCTGAAGGAGATCCACACGTCCTCCGTGCGGGAGCTGGAGCAGGGCCTCGCCCCGGAACTGCGGGAGGAACTCGAGCGGCTCACCTTGCCGTTCACCGACGACGCCGTCCCGACCGACGCCGAGCTGCGGATCGCGCAGGCCCAGCTGGTCGGCTGGCTGGAGGGCCTGTTCCACGGCATCCAGACCGCGCTGTTCGCCCAGCAGATGGCCGCGCGCGCCCAGCTCGAACAGATGCGCCAAGGCGCGCTACCGCCCGGCCTCAACGCCGCCGACCCGCGCGGCGGTCAAGCCGGTCACGTCACCGGCGGTTCCGGCCAGTACCTGTGAGACCGGTGACGCGCGTGTGCCACGCGGCGGCGGGAAGCGGCCGGGGTAGTCTCGTGCACCGTGCCCGCCGCTGCCGCTCGCTCCGACTCGGTCTCCGATCCGAGTGCGGTGCGTCCTGAAGAGAGCTCAGTTGGTTCCGATGACCAAGCACGTTCAGATGACAGCTCGCCGACCCCCTCGGCCGAGCACACGGAGCGTTCCGGCGACGACTCACCGGAGGACACGGTGAGCGCGGCAACACCGGAGACGGAGACCCTGCACGCCGGAGCCACCGTGGCGAAGATCGTGCCGGACTCCCAGACGTTCCGGCGCGCGTTCCAGGACTTCGCGGTCGGCTTCGCGCAGCGGGAGCTGTGGCTGTCGCTCGGCTGGCAGGACATCAAGCAGCGTTACCGGCGCTCGGTGCTCGGTCCGTTCTGGATCACCATCGCCACCGGCTTGCAGGCCGTGGCGATGGGTGTGCTGTACGCGGCGCTGCTCGGCCAGCCGCTGCGGGAGTACCTGCCCTATGTGACGGTCGGCTTGATCATCTGGAACGTGATCAGCGCGAGCATCCTGGAGGGCTCCGAGGTCTTCATCGCCAATGAGGGCCTGATCAAGCAGCTTCCTTCGGCCTTGAGCGTGCACGTCTACCGGCTGGTGTGGCGGCAACTGCTCTTCTTCGCCCACAACATGGTCATCTACGTGGTGATGCTCGCCGCGTTCGGCGTGTGGCGCCATCTCGGGGTGGCCAGCCTCATGGCGATTCCGGCGATCGCGCTGATCTTCCTGAATTCGATGTGGGTGTCGATCGTGTTCGGCATCTTCAGCACGCGCTACCGCGACATCGCGCCGATTCTCGGCAGCACGACGCTGATGCTGTTCGTGCTGACCCCGGTCATGTGGACGACCAAGACGCTGCAATCGCAGATGAACAACGGCGATCGCGCGAAGCTGGCCGAACTCGTGCCGACGTTCCACTATCTCGAAATCGTCCGGGCGCCCCTGCTCGGCGAACCGCAAGAACTGCGGCACTGGCTGGTCGTCGGCGTGATCACCCTGCTGGGCTGGATCGTGGCGATCCTCGCGATGAAGCAGTTCCGTTCGCGCGTACCGTACTGGGTATAGGAGCGCCCCGATGAGTCGTGTGAGTATCGAGACCCAGGAAGCCTGGGTCGAATTCCCGATCTTCGACGCCAAATCGCGGTCGTTGAAAAAGGCGTTCCTCGGCAAGGCCGGCGGCGCGATCGGACGCAACAAATCCGACGTCGTCGTGGTCGAGGCCCTCCGGGACATCAACCTGTCGCTGAAAGAGGGCGACCGGGTGGGCTTGGTCGGGCACAACGGCGCGGGCAAATCGACGCTGCTGCGCCTGCTCTCGGGCATCTACGAACCGTCGCGGGGCAGTGCGCGCATCCGCGGGCGGGTGGCTCCGGTGTTCGACCTCGGCGTCGGCATGGACCCGGAGATCTCCGGCTACGAGAACATCATCATCCGCGGACTGTTCCTCGGACAGACCCGCAAGCAGATGCTGTCGAAGATCGATGAGATCGCCGATTTCACCGAGCTCGGCGAATACCTGTCCATGCCCCTGCGCACCTATTCCACCGGTATGCGGGTGCGCCTCGCGATGGGCGTGGTCACCTCGATCGATCCCGAGATCCTGCTGCTCGACGAGGGCATCGGCGCCGTCGACGCGGAATTCATGAAGAAGGCCCGCAAGCGGTTGCAGTCGTTGGTGGCGCGTTCGGGCATCCTGGTCTTCGCCAGCCATTCGAACGAATTCCTCGCGCAGTTGTGCGACACGGCGTTGTGGATCGACCACGGCCAGATCCGCTTGCGTGGCGGCATCGAAGAAGTGGTGCGAGCCTATGAGGGGCCGGAGGCGGGGAATCACGTCGCGACCGTGCTGCGCGAGATGGAAGCGGAGCGGGGCGAGAAATCAGATCGAGAATTGGAGCGGAATCAGGCATGAGCGGTCAGGCCCGGAGGCGGCAGCGAAGCGTGACCACGGAGGGCCCCGCACATGCCGGGAAGGCCACAGCATGAGTGAGCCGACCGGGCAGGACACCCCGATCGACGAAGGGGCGCAGGCCCGGATCGGCTCCGCACCGGAGGATGCCGTCGAGCTCGCCGATCCCGCCGCGGAATCCGCGGCGCCGGACCCGGATTCGCAGCCGCGCATCGTTGCCGTCGTCGTCACGCACAAGCGCCGCGAACTGCTCGCCGAGTCACTGAAGGTCGTCACCTCGCAGTCCCGGCCGGTGGACCACCTGATCGTGGTGGACAACGGCAACGAGACCGAAGTCGCCGATCTGGTGCGCGACCAGCCGGTGGAATCCACCTACCTGGGCTCGGCGCACAACCTCGGCGGCGCGGGCGGGTTCGCGCTCGGCATGCTGCACGCGTTGAGCATCGGCGCGGACTGGGTGTGGCTCGCCGACGACGACGGCAGGCCCGAAGGCCCCGACGTGCTGTCCACCCTGCTGGACTGCGCGAACCGGCACGGTCTGGTCGAGGTTTCGCCCGTGGTCTGCGATATCGACGAACCCGACCGTCTCGCCTTCCCGCTGCGCCGCGGCGTGGTCTGGCGCAGGCTGCGCTCGGAACTCGGCGACGACGACTTCCTGCCCGGCATCGCCTCGCTGTTCAACGGCGCGCTGATCTCCGCGCGGGCGGTCGACGTGATCGGCGTGCCGGACCTGCGCCTGTTCGTGCGCGGTGACGAGGTGGAGGTGCATCGCAGGCTGGTGCGCTCCGGGCTGCCGTTCGGCACCTGCCTGCAGACGGCATATCTGCATCCCAACGGTGCGGCGGAGTTCAAGCCGATTCTCGGCGGCCGGATGCACACGCAATATCCCGACGATCCGGTGAAGCGCTACTTCACCTACCGCAACCGCGGCTACTTGATGTCGCAGCCGGGTATGCGGAAATTGCTGCCCCAGGAGTGGGTTCGCTTCTCCTGGTTCTTCCTCGTCACCCGCCGCGACCCGGCCGGCCTGCGCGAATGGTTCCACCTACGCTCACTCGGCCGCCACGAGCAGTTCGGCAAGCCCGACTGAGCTCGGAAGGTCGCCCGCGCGGCGCCTCGGATCAGTCCGATGCGTGGCGCTTCCGACCCGAATCGGTAATTCGGTTGTGCGGAGCCGGAGTCGAGTGCAAGAGTGGGCAGAACTGCGAGAGAGGCAAGGAGGTGTGGACCGTGACGAGGAACGTTCGGGTTGTCGTGTTCAGGCGAGCTGACGTCGGTCATGCCGCCACACGAAACTCCACCTCATTCTCCGCTCGCTGAACCCTTCGTCGGGTTCGGCGCCCGACGAAGGACTCCTTCCATCATGGTCGTCCACGACCTTCTCGTCCCTTACGGCTGGACCGAAGCCGTTGCCGCGCAGTACGCCTCGATGATCGAGGAAGACTGTGTGCCCGCGCGAGTGATCCGCATGGATCGCAGCGAATGCGATGTGGCCACGCCCGACGGGCTCGCCCGCGCTCGTTGCCCGCGCCCGGATTCCGAGGTCAGTGGGCTGTGCACCGGCGACTGGGTGACCGTCGACGCCACCTCGGCGGTGCGCCGGTTGCTGCCGCGCCGATCGGCGATCATGCGATCGTCGGTCTCCGGCCGGTCCCAGGGCCAGGTGCTCGCCGCCAACGTCGACACCGTGCTGATCTGTGCCGCCGCCGACGGCGACGTGGATCTCGGCCGCATCGAACGCCTGCTCGCGCTGGCCTGGGAGAGCAATGCCCAGCCGATCGTGCTGCTCACCAAGGCCGACGCGGCCGACGACCTCCCGCTCGCCCAGGTACGCGCCGTCGCGCCGGGCGCTGCCGTGCTCGAG
The DNA here is from genome assembly GCF_044548645.1 of Nocardia sp. NPDC051929. Classification (NCBI taxonomy): domain Bacteria; kingdom Bacillati; phylum Actinomycetota; class Actinomycetes; order Mycobacteriales; family Nocardiaceae; genus Nocardia; species Nocardia sp. NPDC051929. The sequence goes on from NZ_JBIUCG010000013.1 coordinate 9,221, forward strand.
GTGAGCGCGAACACCGGCCTCGGGCTCGACGTGCTCACGGCGCTGCTCGACGGCACCGTCGCGCTGCTCGGACCCTCCGGTGCTGGGAAGTCGACTCTCGCCAACGCGCTGCTCGGCGCGGAGGTCTTCGCCACCACCGCGGTTCGCGACACCGACAAGAAAGGCAGGCACACCACGGTGCACCGGGAGCTGCGCCCGCTGCCCGGCGGCGGCACCCTGATCGATACGCCGGGGCTGCGCGGCGTCGGGCTGTGGGACGCCGCCGAAGGCATCGAGAAGACCTTCAGCGACATCGAAACCCTTGCCGCCCAGTGTCGTTTCGGCGATTGCGCGCACCACGGCGAACCCGGGTGCGCGGTGCGGGAGGCGATCGACAACGGCGAACTCACCCAGCGCAGGCTCGACAGCTACGACAAGCTGGCCCGGGAGAACGAGTGGATGCGGGCGCGCACCGACAAACGGCTGCAAGCCGAACGCGAGCGAGCCTGGCGGGACATCAGCAAGCAGCACCGCAAGATGTTCCGGGAGCGGAACTCGCGACGCTGATCGAGCGGGGGCACGGTAGGGTGCCCTTCGCATCGTTCGCTATCTGGGAGGGATAGATGAGTCAGCCCGGCGGGTACCCGCCACCCGGTCAGCAGCCCGGCCAATGGCCCGGACAGCCGACATTCGGTCAGCAGCCGCCAGTCGGCCAGTACCCGCCTCAGCAGGCGCCCGCGCAGTACGCGCCGCCCGCGGGGCAGCATCCGAGCCAACCGCATCTCGCCCAACCTCAGGTGGGCCAGTCGCCATACGGGCAGCCCGCGCCCCAATTCGCCCAGCCCGCACCGCAGTACGGGCAGCCGCAGCCCTACGGCCAGCCGCAACCGTACGGTCAACCGCAACCGTACGGTCAACCGCAGCAGTTCGGCCCGCAGGGCTACGGCAGGCCCGCCGATCCGCCGGGCATCACCATCGATGCCTCGTACTCGCTCTGGACGTTCATGCTCGGGCTGACCAAGCCGAAGATCCTGGTCAACGGACAGCGGGTGCCCAACACCCGTTGGGGCGCGAACCACATCCCGGTCGGCCCGGGCCAGTACCACGTCCGGGTCACCACCCCGTGGTTGTTCGACATGGGTTCGGCCAACGTGACCGTGCCGATCGCCGAGGGACAGGCCGCGCGGTTCTACTACAAGCCGCCGGTTGTGATCTTCCTCAACGGCGCGATCGGACCGGTTCCGCAGAAAGCGCCGGGCCTGCTGTTCCTGTACATCGTCTGGGCCCTGGTCGGCCTGATGTTCTTGCTGAACATCGTGCTCATCGCCGCCACGGCCTGAACCGGAAGAGGGCACCGGCACGCCGGTGCCCTCTCTTCGCACCACCTATGCAACTGGTTGCATAACGAGCGGGTTTACGCTTAGTCTGCAAGCGCGTACAGCCGCGGGCTGATGCCTGCGGCGGAAACGAAGGAGCAGGTCAGATGACGGAACCGGGATCCAAGCCGCTAGCGGGCCGGACGATGATCATGTCCGGCGGCAGTCGCGGCATCGGGCTGGAGATCGCCAAGCGGGCCGCGGCCGACGGCGCCAACATCACCCTGATCGCGAAGACCGATCAGCCGCATCCCAAGCTGCCGGGCACCATCCACACCGCCGCCGCGGAACTCGAGGCGGAGGGTGGGCAGGTACTGCCGTTCGTCGGCGACGTTCGCGTCGACGAGTCGGTGGCCGAGGCGGTGCGCCAGACGGTCGAGCGGTTCGGCGGCATCGACATCGTGGTGAACAACGCCTCCGCGATCGACTTGTCCCCCACGGACGCACTGCCGATGAAGAAATACGACTTGATGCAGGACATCAACTGCCGAGGCAGCTTCCTGCTGTCCAAGCTGAGCATCCCGCATCTGCGCGAATCGGCGAAGGCCGGGCGCAACCCGCACATCCTGACGCTGTCCCCGCCGCTGAACCTGGACCCCAAGTGGGCGGGCATGGCGCTGGGCTACACGATCGCCAAGTACGGCATGTCGCTGACCACGTTGGGGCTGGCCGAGGAACTCAAAGGCGACGGCATCGGCGTCAATTCACTGTGGCCGCGCACCACGATCGCCACCGCGGCGGTGAAGAACCTGCTCGGCGGCGAGGAGATGGTCTCCACCTCGCGCACCCCCGACATCTACGCCGACGCCGCCTACCTGGTGCTCACCTCACCCGGCAAGGAAACCAGCGGCAACTTCTTCATCGACGATGATGTCCTGGCCGCCCACGGCATCACCGACCTGGACAAGTATCGCGTCACCCCGGGCGACGGCGAACTCACCACCGACCTCTTCCTGTAGGCCTCTCCGCGTCTTCAGGCCGGATTCAGCTGCCGCGGCAGCAGCGTTCGCGGCTACATCGGGGACGGGCTGGTCGGCCCGTCCCCGATGTACCAACGAACTCAGCGGTCGCGCTGACCTTCGATCCCGTACAACCGCTCCCAATTCTCGCGGCTGGTCAATTCCGGCATGGCCGCGCGGTACTGCGCCTGGACCGTGGGCAGCTCACGGCGCAGGCGACGCAGCACACGCACCATCCGACGCAGCAGCCGCAGCGCGCGGGCCTTGTCGCGCCGACGCACCCGGACGCCGGACTGCGAGGCGTCGGTGACCACCACGTGGTCGAACAGCGAGACATGCCACCAGTAGGCGTCTTCCCTGGTGACGCCGATGATGCCGTGCTGGGTGCGGCCCAGCCACTGATTGATCGCGCGCTTGATCAGCACCAGCTTCGCGCGGCTGGGTTCCCCACCGGCACGGCGCAACTGGATGTCCGCGGAAGGGACCGGCGGCGTCGAGGCCGGATGCTTGATCGTCTCGGCGTAGTCGGCCCGGCTGCTCCGCGCGGCGGCCAGCGCCTCGATACCGCCGTCCCGCAATACCTTCGGGCCCTTCAAGAAGTCCTCGATGCCCTGCAGGGTGGTGTGCACCAAGCCGTACTGCATCGCGACCAGCTGCTCGGACATCTCCCGGAACAGCCGGCCCGAGATGTCCTTACCGTCCAGCTCGGTGTGCAGCGAGCCGACGATCAGCGAGTTGCGGGTGCTGAAGTAGCGCGCCCAGTCGTCGTAGTCCTTCCAGTAGAAGTCCGCGTGCCAGACCGCGGCGTTGGGGAGCGTGACGGTGACGAAACCGTGCTCGCGCGCCCGGATGCCGTACTCCACGTCGTCCCACTGGAAGAAGATCGGGATCGGCAGGCCGATCTTCGCGACCACCTCGGCCGGGATGAGGCAGGTCCACCAGGCGTTGTAGCCCGCGTCCACGCGGCGCTCCTGGTTCTTCTTCAACATGCTGGTGTTGCGCAGCGCCTTGGGCACCTTCTGGCCGTGCCGCAGCCGGTTCAGATGCACTTCCTCGGCGCCGACGTTGAGGTAGTCGGGGTTGAGCAGGAACAGCATCTGCGCGCCGACCAGGGTCGGTTCGACCGTCAGGTTGGCGAACGCGTTCAGGCGCAGCACCGTCTCCGGTTCGCACAGGATGTCGTCGTCCATCAGGATGACGTCGGCGTGCTCGTTGACCGCGGACACCTCATACAGCCCCCGGGTGAAGCCGCCCGCGCCGCCCAGGTTGGGCTGACGCAGGTAGCGCAGCTTCTCACCGAGGACCGGTGCGACCTCCTGGTAACGCGGCCGGTTCTCGACCAGATCGGTGCCCTGGTCGACGACGTACACCGCGTCGATCGCGGCGAGCACGGTCGGGTCGGAGGACAGCGCCGCGACCGTCTCGGCGCAGTCCTCGGCACGGTTGAAGGTGCAGATCGCGATGGCGACCGGACGGACGCGTTCCGGCGCGACGGCGGTCCAGCTCAACTCCGCGATGCCGAGCGCGCCGCCGATGGCGTCGAACTCCAGCCACAGCGCGCCGCCGTCGACGTACTGGTCCAGCGGGGCGGTCAGGGTGACCGAACCGCTCGCGTCGACCCGCTGGGTGTCGATGATCCTGCGGTGACCGGCGATGTCGGAGGCCACCAGACGGATGTTCGCCTTGGCGGCGACGTCGAGCACCATGCTGACCCGCACATCGGTGACCGTGGTCCAGCGCTGCCAGTAGCTCGCGGCGAACCGGCCGAAATAGGTGTTGGTGTGCGCGGTCGCGCCCTTGTCCAAACGCAGGGTCTGGCGTTCTCGGTGCGCGCCACCTTTCACGACGGCGTACAGCTCGTCGCTCACCTTCGCCGACGGACCGGCGAAGATACCGCGCTGGAGCACGAGCCGGTCCGGCGCCCGATGGTCGGCGCGCAGCGCGGCAGGCGCCTCAGCGGCCGTCGAGCGATCGTTTGTTTCGGTAACGGCCTCGATAGCCGACTGATCCATGAAATCCTCGAAATTCTCATTGTGCCGGACGGGACAGACACGCCCCTCGATGCCTTCACGGCGGGGGTGAGGATATCAACCGCCCTGTGCGGATGCCCGCCGTACGGCCACGCCGACGTGTGCTCGAAGCATTGCTAAACGTTCGCCGATTCGTTGTCGGTGGCGCTGCCGGTACCCGCTCGCGCTCCGGTGAAGACGAACTTGTCATAGGCCCAGTACCGGAACACCACGGCCACGATCTGCCCGATCAACGTACCGGAGATGTTGTCCGACAGCGGGCTGGACAGGTCGAGCACGTAGCGGGAGAAGCCGAGACAGCCCAGTTGCAGGCCGATCGCGACGACGTTGAACACCGCGTACAACAGGTATTCGCGACCGGGATTGTCAGTCCGCTTGTGCGCGAAGGTCCACCACTTGTTGCCGAAATAGGTCACCACCGTGGCCACCGCGATCGCGATGATCTTTGCCGGCAGTGGGTAGTGATAGAGCACGCCCTCGCCACCCCAGAAGACCAGGAGGTTGTACGTGCCCGCGTCCACCAGGAACCCGATCGCGCCGACCACCAGGAAAGCCCCGCCTCGGCGCAGCGCGGTGAGCACCTTGCGAACGATCGCTTCGGTCTCCTGCGTCACTGGCTCGTCCGCGGGCGCGGTGGACTCACTGGATGGCACGGCCCGACGGTACCGCAGGAGCGCCGAAGCGCCCGCGCGGGGAAATTCCGCCTCCGCACACGGTGAGGTCGGCCACGCGCAAACTGTGAGTTCCCTGTACCCTCCCCGTGTTCCCACATTCACCACCGATCGCGAGGATTGACCCGGGTGGACTCCACCGAGCTCCGTATTGCCGCCGTGGTTCCGTGTCACAACGAAGAGGCCTCGATCGCCAAGGTCGTGGCCGATCTGCAGGCCGCCGTGCCGGGAATCGTCGTCTACGTCTACGACAATCTGAGCACGGACAAAACCGCCGAGCGCGCACGCGAGGCCGGAGCGATCGTGCGCCACGAGCACACCAAGGGCAAGGGCAACGTGGTGCGCCGCGCCTTCGCCGACATCGAGGCGGACGTGTACTTGATGGTCGACGGCGACGACACCTATGAGGCGTCCGCCGCGCCGCTGATGATCAAGACGTTGCTCGACGGCCCCTACGACCATGTGCTCGGCGTGCGCAAGCAGGACGAGGGCGCCTCGGCCTACCGCGCGGGCCACGAGACCGGTAACAAGGTGCTCAACGGCGTGGTCGGGAAGGTGTTCGGCGAGAACGTCGAGGACATGCTCTCCGGTTTCCGAGTGTTCTCCCGCCGGTTCGTGAAGAGCTTTCCGGCGGTGTCTCGTGAGTTCGAGATCGAGACCGAGCTCACGGTGCATTCCCTGCACCTGCGGGTGCCGCGGACGGCGGTGCCGGTCGGCTTCCGTGATCGTCCGGCGGGCAGCGAGAGCAAGCTGCGCACCTATCACGACGGATTCAAGATCCTCGCCCTGATCATCGGGCTGGCCCGGCACGAGCGGCCGGTCGCGTTCTACGGCCTGTTCGGCACGCTGAGCTGGTTGGTCTCGATCGTCCTGACCATTCCGATCGTCGTCGAGTTCTACAACACCCACACGGTGCCGCGGTTCCCGACGCTGTTCCTCGCCTTCACGCTGCTGCTGCTCGGCAGCCTCGCCTGGACCGCGGGACTGATCCTCGACGGCATCCGGCGCTCCCGCCACGAGGCCGCGCGCCTGGTCTACCTGCGCTACACCGCGGTGGGCGCGGAGGACCCGCGCAGCGCGAGCAACGGCGGAGCCGGGCGTTGACGACCTCGGCGGATCGGGCCGCGACGCCGGAGGAGAATCTGGGCGAGCGTTCGGACACCGCGCCGCTACCCGCCACCGACACCGCGCCGCTACCGGCTGTGGACGCCGAGGCGGCGACCACCGGCACGGACCGGTCGGCGAAAGGTCTCGCGGAGCGAGTGGTGACGCGCCTGGGCGCGGCGACGATCGCATTCACCCTGCTGGCGACGATCTTCGGTGCGCTGTTCACCGTTCTCACCCCGCCGTTCTGGGGTCATGACGAGATCACTCAGTTCGGTCGCGCCTACCAGGTCGCGCACGGCGGGTTCCTGCCGCAGCGGATCCACGACGATCGCGGCATCGCCTACGGCGGCGACGTCCCGTCCAGCATCACCGAGCTGATGGGCTACGCGCTGCGGGACTACTCCACCAACCCGGACGAGCCGGATCCCATGGTGGCCGACCCGGCCCGCTACGACCAACTGACCGGCGCCGCGGTCTCGGACGCCACCGAACCGGTGTGGTTCACCAATACCGCGGCTTACTCGCCGATCCCCTACATTCCGGCCGCTATCGGCATCCGCCTCGGCGAACTCTTCGGGCTGAACGTGGGTGGCCTGCTCCTGCTCACCCGGTTCGCCGGACTGGTGGCCTATCTCGCTGTGGTCGGGTTCGGCCTGTACGCCTTGCGTGCGCACCGGGTGCAGTGGCTGGCGTTCACCGTCGCCGTGCTGCCGATCGCGGTGTTCCAGGCGGGCACGGTGACCGCCGACACCATGACCAACGCGCTGGCCATCTTGGTCTCCGCGCTGCTGGTGAAGGCCATGTTCCTCGGCATGCGACTGGGCCGGGTGGAGATCGGCGCGCTGCTGGCCGCGACGATCCTGCTGCCGGTGAGCAAGCCCACCTATGTGTTGCTCGCGCTGCTGGTCGCCCTGGTTCCCGCCGACCGATTCGGATTCAGCGGGTGGCGGCGCGGGATTCCGTGGGTGTTCGCCGCGGCGGGCGCGCTAGCGTTCGCGGTGTGGATGAAGATCGCGGCGCCGACCGGCGACGGCATGGGCCTGATGCGGCCGCCGCACCAGTGGCACTCGGTGCGTCCCGGCGACCAGCTCAGCGGCATCCTGCGCGATCCACCGGAGTTCGTGCACGTGTTCGGCGAGAGCATCGCCCTGCGCGACCAGCGCTGGTTCAGCCAGTTCTTCGGTGAACTCGGCTTCGCCTACGTCGACGTGCCCGCCATCGCCATGCTGGCCTGCCTGCTCGCGTTCGCGGTGAGCATCGGCATCGCGGAACGGATGACCGTCCCGGCCTTCCGCCGCACCCTGATCGTCGCGCTCACCATGGCCGCGAGCGTCGCGATGATCTACGTGACGCTGTACATGTCGTTCACGCCGGTCGGCTACTACATCATCGACGGCGTGCAGGGCCGCTATTTCGTGCCGCTGGCGATCGTGACGCTCGCGGTGCTGCTGCGCTGGATGCCGCTGCGGCTCACGGACTCCGCGGGGAAGACCCCGACGGTGGGCCCGGCCGTCACCGTGCTGGTGGCGACGAGCGTGGCGCTGATCGCGGCGGCGGCGAAGTACTACACCATCGTCTGGGGCTGAGCGGCGCGACGTCTCGGGTATCTCCCGGGGCGCCTTTCAGTCGCCCGCCGCGCTGAGAGTCCGCTCGCCCGCGGCGAGGTAGGCGTGCTCGGTGGCGGCCTTGTACGGGCGCCACCAGTTCTCGTTGTCCCGGTACCACTGAATCGTCGCGGCCAGTCCGGCGCGGAAGTCCGCGTAACGGGGGCGCCAATCGAGTTCGGAACGCAGCAACGTCGCGTCGATCGCGTAGCGCTGGTCGTGGCCGGGCCGGTCGGTCACGTGGTCGAAATCGTCGGGGTCGCGGCCGAACTCCGCGAGGATCATCTGCACCACGGACTTGTTGTCGAGTTCGCCGTCGGCGCCGATCAGGTAGGTCTGCCCGATCCGGCCCCGGCGCAGGATCTCCCACACGGCGCGATTGTGGTCGTCGACATGGATCCAGTCGCGTACCTGGTGTCCCGCCCCGTAGAGCCGGGGACGGAGCCCATCGATCAGATTGGTGATCTGGCGCGGGATGAATTTCTCCACGTGCTGGTAGGGCCCGTAATTGTTACTGCAGTTGGAGATCGTGGCGCGTACGCCGAACGAGCGGGTCCACGCGCGCACCAGCAGATCGCTCGAGGCCTTGGTGGCCGAGTACGGGCTGGACGGGTTGTAGGGGGTGGTCTCGGTGAAGGCCGGATCGTCCGGGGCGAGGTCGCCGTAGACCTCGTCGGTCGACACGTGGTGGTAGCGCACGTCGTGCCTGCGCACGGCCTGCAGGAGGGAATAGGTGCCGACGATATTGGTCTGCACGAACGGCCACGGCTCGGCGAGGGAGTTGTCGTTGTGCGACTCCGCGGCGAAGTGCACCACCGCGTCCACGCCGCTGACCAGTTCGTCGACCAGGTCGAGATCGGCGATGTCGCCGTGCACGAACTCGATGCGATCGGCCACCGGGTCGAGCGAGGCTCGGTTCCCGGCATAGGTCAGGGCGTCGAGGACGGTGACGGCCGTATCCGGGTGGGCGGACACGGTCTGCTGGACGAAGTTCGCGCCGATGAATCCGGCGCCACCGGTGACGAGCAATCGCACCCCATGACTGTACGTGGGGGCCCGCCGCACCGGCGACGGACTCGAAACCCCGTGCGGCCAAACCGAACTCCCAGGTTTTCGATCTGTGACATTCGTCTCATTGACTTCCCATCGATTGGAACCCTCAGATTGATATTGCACGGAAAAGCCCGGTCAGCGCCCCTATTTCCGCGACCCCACCAAGCCATGGGTCTCGATGGTGAACAAAATTTGAATAAACAGTCACAAGGGGTTCACCACGCGTTAGCTGGTCTAGATTTTGCTCGTCTAGTCCCCTCCGAACGCTTCAATCGAGGTTCCAAACAAAATGCTGATGAGGAAATTCGCCGCGACGTCGGCACTGCTGATCGCCGCCCTCGGCGTCACCGCCGGCACCGTGAACGCGGCTCCGGCCGCCGAGGCCGATGACGCGGTGAACTTCACCGCTCACGCGACCGACACCCAGTCCATCATCACGACCGATGCCGGTTCCATGGTCGTCGAGGATGGCGTTTTCAAGGTCAAGGCGGCCAACGGCAACGTGCTGACCGGCATGCCGATGACCTTCCGGGTGGATGACTTCGAGTTCCCGATCGCTGCCGAGATCGCGGACCACACCGCCACCCTGACCCCGCAGTTCGACATGGCGCACGCGACCTACAAGCCCGTCGCCCTGCCGTTCGAGGACAAGGCGCCCTGGAAGTCCGAGTACGACCGTGAGCAGGCCGCCTTCAACCGCATGAAGGACACCATCTCGACCGGCGCGACCATCGGCACCCTGGTCGGCGGCATCGGCGGCGGCGCCGTCGGCTGCGTGCTCGGCGGCATCGCCGGCGCGACCGTCGCCTCGGCGGCCATCGTCGGCCTGTTCGGCGCGTTCATCCCGGCCGCGGCCATCGGCTGCCTCGGCGGCATCATCGCCGTCGGCGCGCTGGGCACCCTCGCGGGCCAGCTGCTGATCACCGCCCCGGTCGCCATCGGTGCTGCGATCCAGTACTTCACCACCATCAACCAGCCGTTCGTCGCCCCGAAGTAATCCGCGACCGTACGGACAACTGAAAACGAATCGAAGCCCCCTCCGCGCTGTCCACGCGGATGGGGCTTCATTCATCACCGCCGCGAACGAAAGTTAACTAATCCTGAACAAAAAGTGAAGCGCCAAGATTGCGACGTCGTGACCTCGGCTATCAAGGACAGATAACTTCGATTCGGAAATAATTTCGCCCGGAGCAGCGCACCACCCCCGCACAGACGCGAGCCCCGTCCCGTCTGATGCGGGGCGGGGCTCGCCTGGGCAGGGCCCGACCGGTTACGCCGTCCGAGCCCGCTGGTCCCCTTCGATCCTGGCCCGCACGAACCGCGCGACCCGCGCCAGCGCCGCCCTGCTCTCCGGCAGATTCGGCGCGATGCTCATGAAGGCGTGGACCTGGCCGCGCCACAACTCCAAGGCGTTCGGCACGCCCGCCGCGGTGAGCCGCTGCGCCATCAGTTCGGAATCGAAGCGCAGCACCTCGTCCTCGGCCGCGACCAGCAGCACGGGCGGAAGCGCGGACAGCACCGCGTTGACCGGCGACAGGCTCGGATCCAGCGTCCCGTCGACCTCCGCGCCGATGCGCACCACCGCTTCCAGCGCCGACAGCGGGATATACGGATCGCGCGCGACGTTCACGTAGTCCCGCTTCGCCGCGTAGTCCAGGTCGAGCAGCGCGCTCAAGCCGACCAACCCGGCCGGTGCGGGCAGCCCCGACTCCAGTGCCAGCAGGGCGGTCGCGAAGGTGAGGTATCCACCCGCCGAATCACCCGCGAAGATGATCCGCCCTGGATCCGCGCCATGGCGCAGCAGCCAGCGATAGGCCGCGAGGCAGTCCCCCACCGAATCGCTGATCCGCGTCCGGGGCAACTGGCGGTACTCGACGTTGATCACGGGCAGGCCGGTGCGCCGGGCCAGGCTCGCCGCGACCGGGCGATGACTACGGGTACTGCAGATCGCGAAGCCACCGCCGTGCATGTACAGCACCGCGCCGTGGCGCAACGCACGCGACGCACCGGCCGGGCGGATGATCTCCAGGCGGATGCCGTGCAGCGACACCTGCTCTCGATCGATCCCCTGCGGTCGAGGACGCAGCCGCGCCAGCCCGTCGACGGTGGCCGCGCCGACCGGGATGGTCGTCCTCGTCACCGGGAAGGTTCGCAGCACCGGGCGGACCACGCCCATGCAAGTGGCCAGCAGCAGACGCGATTGCGCGCTGGGGCCGTTCGGATTCATCACCGCACCGGGCTCGCCGTCTCTGGTCGACATCGCGCACCTACCTCACAACTGGCGCGCCGAATCACGACCGGACCGTGCCCAGGCGAGCTGTCGGCGCTGACATCTCACACAGTGTCTTTTCAGAACACCATGCGCATCGTGACCTACGCAACAGAATCGCTCGAAGCCCGCCGCCGCGGAACGCCCGTAACCGAATCGAGGACTACTCGGAACCTCACCGAATCCCGGAGCCGCGAAACTGGCAGACTCCAAGGCATGCGCGGAATCATTCTGGCGGGCGGCACCGGCTCCCGGTTGCACCCGATCACGCGCGGGGTGAGCAAGCAGCTGGTCCCGGTCTACGACAAACCCATGGTCTACTACCCCCTTTCCACGCTGATGCTCGCGGGGATCAGGGACATCTTGGTGATCACCACGCCCGAGGACGCGGCGGCGTTCCGGCGGCTGCTGGGCGACGGCACGCAGTTCGGGCTGTCCCTGAGCTACGTGGTCCAGCCGGAGCCGGACGGCCTGGCCAGGGCCTTCGTCCTCGGCGCCGACCACATCGGCGGCGATTGCGCCGCACTGGTGCTCGGCGACAACATCTTTCACGGCCCCGGCCTCGGCACCAGCCTCAATCGCTTCCACGGAATCGACGGCGGCGCGGTGTTCGCCTACTGGGTGTCCGACCCGACCGCCTACGGCGTGGTGGAGTTCACCGAGGGACGCGCGGTGTCCATCGAGGAGAAGCCCAAGACGCCGCGGTCGAACTACGCCATTCCAGGGCTGTACTTCTACGACAACGACGTGGTGGAGATCGCCCGGTCGCTGCGTCCGTCCGCCCGTGGCGAGTACGAGATCACCGACATCAATCGCGCCTACCTGGAACAGGATCGTCTGAGCGTGGACGTGCTCGCCCGCGGTACCGCCTGGCTGGACACGGGTACCTTCGATTCCCTGCTCGACGCCGCCAATTACGTACGCACCATCGAGGAACGGCAGGGCCTCAAGATCGGCGTCCCCGAGGAGGTGGCCTGGCGGATGGGCTTCATCGATGACGAGCGGTTGTGCGCGCTGGCCGAGCCGCTGGTCCGCTCCGGCTACGGCCGCTACCTGCTCGATCTGCTCGAACGCGGACGGGACTGGTGAGCATGGAGTTCCGGGAACTCGCGGTGCCGGGCGCGTGGGTGATCACGCCGCGCCAGCACGGCGACAGTCGCGGCATGTTCCTCGAGGGGTTCAAAGCCTCGGAGTTCGAGAAGGTGACCGGGCGGCCGTTCGACCTGCGACAGGTCAACTGCTCGGTGTCGGCCGCGGGGGTGCTGCGCGGGATCCACTACACCGAGGACCCGCCCGGACAGGCCAAGTACGTGACCTGCGTGCGCGGCGCCTTCCTCGACGTGGTCGTCGACCTGCGCCCCGGCTCGCCGACCTATGGCCGCTGGGACAGCGTGCTGCTCGACGACGTCGACCGGCGCTCGGTGTTCCTGTCCGAAGGGCTCGGCCACGCGATCCTCTCGCTGGAGGACGGCTCGACGGTCACGTATCTGTGCTCCCTGGAGTATCAGCCGGAGTTCGACCACGATATCGACGCGTTCGATCCCGCGCTCGGCATCGAGTGGCCGCGGGTGGGGCGCGACGGCCGGGAACTCACTTTCGTCCGCTCCGCGAAAGACACCGCGGCCCCGCCGTTCTCATGAGCGGCATGAGGATATCGCCCGCGCCGAGCCGAGCGTGGTGAGACGCGCAGCAGACGCGGTCCGCGCCGAGCCGAGCGGCGCGAAGGCAGTCCGGAAGTCCGGGCTCAGCGAGGCCGCATAGCGCCGAGCGCCGCCACCCGATACGGGTGACAGCGCTCGGCGGCACGGCAGTCAGGCGACGAGTTCCAGTTCCTTCACCTCGTCCGCCGCCTGCTCCCGGCCGCGGAATCGCGGCACGAAGGCCAGCAGGGCGACCAGCGCGCCGACGATGGACACGCCCGCGGCGAACTCCAGACCGGGACGGTAGGTGTCGAGCATCCCGGCGGCCGAGATGTCGGCGTGTGCGCCGGAGGCGATGATCGCCGTGGTCACCGCGAGCACGATGGCCGCGCCGACCTGCATGGACGTCTGCAGCACGCCTGCGGCGAGACCCTGCTCCTCGTCATCGATGCCGTTGGTGGCCTGGATGTTGATGGCGGGGAAGCCGACCCACCCGATGCCGATGAGCAGCACCGCGGGCAGCAGCATGGTCAGGTAGGAGGGTGCGGTGTCCAACCGCAGGAACAGCAGGTAACCGACGGCCATCACGGTCATGGTCACCGCGATCACCGGCCCGGTGCCGAAACGATCGACGAGTCGGTCGGAGAAGAAGGCCGACAGCACGACCAGCAGACCGACCGGCAGCAGCGCCATGGCCAGCTTCAGCGGAGACCAACCGAGAGTGTCCTGCATGTACAGGGTCACGATGAACTGCCAGCTGAAGTAGGAGCCCGCCACCGCCACGATCGCGAGACTGGCCCGGACCAGCGAGGACTTGCGCAGGATCCCGAGGCGCACCAGCGGGTAGCGCACCCGCTTCTCCACCGCGACGAATCCGGCGAACAGCGCGGCGACCGCGACGAACGAACCGATGGTGCGCGCGGACGCCCACCCGGCTTCCGGCGCGGCGACCACGGTGTAGACCAGCAGCAGCATGGCGGCGGTGGACAGCAGCGCCCCGAACAGGTCGTGTCCGCCTTCCTCGGCCGGCTTGTCCTTGGGCACCAGCACGTAGGCCGCGGCCAGCGCGGCGAGCGCGATCGGCACCGGGAGCAGGAACGTCCAGCGCCAGCCGACGCCCGTCATCAGACCGCCGAACAGTAGGCCCATGGAGTAGCCGCCCGCGCCGAACACCGTGTAGATGGACAGCGCCTTGTTGCGGGCGGGGCCCTCGGCGAAGTTGGTGGTGATGATCGAAAGGCCGGTCGGTGCGGTGAACGCGGCGGCGAGGCCCTTGACGAAGCGGGTGAGGATCAGCAGCGGACCGGAGCTGACCAGACCGCCTGCCAGCGAGGCGACCGCGAAGACGGCGAGCGCGATCAGGAAGACCTTGCGCCGCCCGAGCAGGTCGGCGGTGCGGCCGCCGAGCAGCAGCAGACCGCCGTACCCGAGGACGTAACCGCTGACCAGCCATTGCAGGGTCGAGGTGGACAGATCGAGTTCCGTGCCGATGGACGGCAGCGCGACGCCGATCATCGAGACGTCGAGACCGTCGAGGAACAACACGATGCACAGCGTGATCAGCATGCCCCAGAGCCGGGCTGACCATCTGGTCGGATCGGTCGCCTGAGCGGCCGAGAGCGTTGCTGGTGAAGTCATGCGGGGAACATTACATGCGCACGCATTAAATGCCAACACATTTAATGCGGTTGCATGGACATGCCGTGCCCACTAAGATGGGGCCATGTCGAAGCCGACCACCGTGAGCACAGCCCGGCGCGCTCCCGCGCCGGCCGGGCTGGTTGGAGAGTGGCGCGAGCTGCTCGACCGACACGCGGCGGTGAGTTGTGCGCTCGAGAAAGCGCTCCAGAACGGTCATAACATCGGGCTCAGCGAATTCGAGACGCTGGACCGGCTGATCGACGCGAACTGTGGCGACTACCGGATGAGCGACCTCGCCAACGACATCTACCTCAGCCAGAGCGCGCTGTCGCGGGCCGTGGCACGGCTGGAGCGCGACGGCCTCGTTCAGCGCACCATGTGTGCGGAAGACCGCCGCGCCGTGTTCGTCTGCCTCACCGAGAAGGGCCGCGAGGTCTACGACCGGGCCCTGCCCACCCACCGGGCGGTATTGAGCGACACCTGGGAATTGCCGGGGCCGCCGAAGTGCTGATCAGCGCGGCCTGAAGCGTTTTACTCAGAGCGCTTTCCGTGCGTCCTCGATGCGCTCACGCGCGTCGATCGTCGCCGCCTCGATGCTCGCGAACGCCGCTCGGAAGCGCGCGATCTCGTGCTCCTTGTCCACGTAGACGGGTCCGGTGAACGTCTCCAGGTAGACCACCGGCGGTTCCGGCCGCTCGCCGGAACCCGCCTCGGCGAACTCCAACAGCACGAAACGACCCGACGCCATGCCGTCGTGATAGCCGCAATCCGCGGGCACCAGCCGGATCCGGACGTTCGGCAGCTGCGCTATGCGGAGCAGATGGTCGAGTTGCTCGGCGGTCACCGCCGGGCCGCCGATGCGCCGTCGCAGCACCGCCTCATCGATCAGCGCGTCCAGCCGCAGCGGCGCGTCGGCCCGGGTGACCAGGGTCTGCCGGGCCTGGCGCAAGCGCACCCGGCGGTCGATCTCATGCGCGGCCAACTCCGGGTGCGCCGCCGTGCACAGCGCGCGAGTGTAGCCCTCGGTTTGCAGCAGGCCGGGTAGGAGTTCGTTCTCGTAGGTGGACAGCCTGGTGGCCGCCTCTTCCAGCCCGATATAGACGTCGAAGCCCTCCGCGATCACGTCGCCGTAGGTGGTCCACCAGCCCTTGGCCTTCGTGTCGCGCGCCAACGCGCGCAGCGGTTCGAGCAGGTCGGGCGGCGCGCCGTAGACCTTGCACATCGCCTCGACATCGAGTCCGCGCAGCGAGGTCTGCCCGGTCTCGATCCGCCAGATCTTCGCCTCCGACCACTCCAACTGCTGCGCGGCCACCCGCGTGGTCATCCCGGCCCGGTTGCGCAGATCACGCAAATGCCTGCCGAGCTGCCGCCGCGGCATGGTCGATCCGGTCGTTCCCTGCGGTAAAGCCATGCTTCCCCCCTGTTCGCCCTGCACCGCGCGCACCGTGAACCATCCTCGGTCTGCGACGCGGCACGCCCTCGGACACCCGAGGTGGATGCCGGGTATCCGAACAGCATTGTTCACAGTGAAGCTCGCAGCGGTCACGGCGCGTGTCCCAGCCAGGCCGGTGGCCCCTGCGAGTCAAACTACTTCCGCATGACGCGATTTCGTCCCTACCTGCGCGGGTTTCGCTTGCGGAAGCGCCAGAATTGCACCGCCCGAACGTCTTCGGACAGCTGGTTGACCGGCTCGGCCACGTCCGACAACGCCTGGAACAGGTCGTCGGCCAACTCGCTGATGTGCTCCACCCTGGTCGCCAGACGCGAGGCGTTCACCAGGAACTCGAGCATCAGGCGCACGGCGGCGGCGATGGTCAGGCCGAGCGGCACGCCCAGCACCGCGGCGAGCACGCCGAGCACCGCGGACACCCGCCACGCCGATACCGTCAACGTGATGGGCACGGCGAAGGCGAACACCAGTCCCAGGATGTAGGCCAGCGGCAAGAGAGTGCCGGTGGCCGGGCGGTGGAACTGCACGTCGAGCAGGGCGCGCGCGGCCGCGGCGCTCCACTGCGCGAACGCGCGCGGGCTGCGGAACGGCTCGGCGGGCTGCTCTTCGCCGGGAGCGGACTTGGAGAACCGCTCGGCCGCCGACTCTTTCCACGTGATCCAGCGCGATTCGGCCTCGTACTCGTCGGCGTCCGCGGGCGCGCCGGGTCCGTTGGCTTCGTCACTCATGCCGGGTCCTCCTTCGAGCCTGACGCTCATGCCGAGAATCCTCCCTGTCCGAGGCGGGGGGATCCAGCCGGAAACACACGCCCCCGGTATGTTTTCGCACCCGCAACACCCATCACGCCCACCCCACAGCGATCTCACAGCTCCGGCGCAGCGAGTGGCCAGGTCCACGGCCGAAAGTAGCTGCGTGGCAAGCATGGCGAGCCACCTCGGGATGCCCGGCGATACCCGGACGAACCTTCCGGAAATGAGACGTAGGCGACACTCTGGAAATTCTTTCGGAGAACCCGTAACGCCCACGGCGTCCCCCGCCGATACGACCCATGAATGCAGGACCCAGAGATCTACCGGGGAATGGAGAAGACAGTGCGCACCACGTTTCCGACTTCCGTCACGGCGGCCGAGCTGACCGCCGCTGCGCAGGACTACAACCAGCGCGGGTGGACGGTCGCCGAAACGGCCAACGGTCTGAGCCTGATCACCGACGACGACCTGTCCGGCATCGAGGTCACCGGCGAGCTGGCCGGCGAGGTCCGCCGCTTCCTGCGGGCGAACAACCTGTCGGGTGCGGTTATCGAGATCCCGGGCACGGAGCGTCGCGAGATTCACCTGGTCACGGGCGTCCGCAAGGCGGCGATGGCGCTCGAGGCGCTGCGCGAGGCCGGAGCGACCGTGTACACCGACGGCGCGGGCATCCCGCTGCCGCCCACCCACCTCTCGGCCGGTTCGGCTTGCTGGGGCGTCGCGCCCGGCGAGGCCCGCTGGGTTCCGCCGGTCGTCGCGATCGCCGCGGCCGTGCGCGCCGCCACCACGTCGCGCCGCGCCAAGCTGACCATCGCCTGCTGAGCAACGCACCCCTGAGCGAGTTCACCTGCTGATCGCGGGCCGGGCCCGCGCTACCCGGCCTGTTTGCGACCGGTATCCGTCCCGGCGCTCCGGATCCCCACCCCGGAGCGCTGCCGGGTACCGGTCGTTCGGCGTCGCCGATATCAAGCGTTCTCTTTTCAGTTCCACTGTCGAACGCGAAGATGGGGTATGGCCCCGATCACGCAATCGCGCAATCTGCTGCGGACCTGCCCGCTCTGTGAGGCGGTCTGCGGCCTGGAAATCACCCTGGATCCCGACGACCACGTGACCTCGGTCCGCGGCGACCGCAGTGATCCCTTCAGCAAAGGCTTCATCTGCCCGAAGGGAGCCAGCTTCGGTCATCTCGACGAGGACCCGGACCGGGTGACCGACCCGCTGATTCGTGACCGCGCTACCGGTGCCTGGCGCACCGTGACCTGGGACGAAGCCTTCGATTACATCGCCGAGCGGTTCCCCGCCGTCGTGGCCGAGCACGGAACCCAGTCGGCAGCGGCCTACTTGGGCAATCCCAACGCGCACACCGTGGCGGGCACGCTGTACGTACCGGCGTTGCTACGCGCGCTGGGCACCAAGAACATCTACTCCGCCAGCACCGCCGATCAAATGCCCAAGCAGGTGGCCAGTGGGCTGATGTTCGGCGATCCGCTCACCGTGCCGGTGCCCGACCTCGACCGCACCGATTACCTGCTGATGCTGGGGGCCAATCCGCTGGAATCGAACGGTTCGCTGTGCACCGCACCGGATTTCCCGGGCAGGCTGAAGGCGCTGCGTGGCAGAGGCGGCCGTTTCGTGGTGGTCGATCCGCGGGTCACCCGCACCGCGAAACTCGCCGACGAGCACCTGTTCATCCGGCCGGGCAGCGATGCGTACCTGCTGTTCGGCATCGTGCACACGCTCTTCGCCGAGCAATTGACCGATCTGCGCGTCGAGGTGACCGGCCTGGACGAATTGCGCACGGCCGCCGCCACGTTCGACCCGGAGACGGTCGCGGCCCGCACCGGCGTACCGGCGTCCACGGTCGTGCGGCTCGCCCGTGAGCTCGCGGCGGCGCCGTCCGCCGCGGTGTACGCCCGTATCGGCACGTGCACCGCCGAATTCGGCACCATCACGCAGTGGCTCGTCGACGCGATCAACGCGCTCACCGGCAACCTCGACTCCCCCGGCGGCGCGATGTTCGCCACCGCCGCGGCCGGCGGCATCCCCCGCACCAAGCCGTTCCGCGCCGGGCGCTGGACCAGTCGAGTCCGCCGGCTGCCCGAGGCGATGGGCGAGCTGCCCGTCGCGACGCTCGCCGACGAGATCACCACGCCGGGCGAAGGGCAGATCCGTGCCCTGGTGACGGTCGCGGGCAATCCGGTGCTGTCCGCGCCGAGCGGCGCGCGTCTGGACGAGGCCTTCGCCCAGCTCGAGTTCATGGTGAGCGTGGACCGGTACGTGAACGAGACCACCAGGCACGCGGATGTGATCTTGCCTCCCCCGCGTCCGACGCAATCCCCGCACTACGACTTCGCGCTGCTGCAATTCGCCGTGCGCAACTACACGCGCTACTCGCGCCCGCTGGTGCCGCTGGGTGACCGGCCTTCCGAACCCGCCGTCCTGGCTCGCCTCGCCGCCGCGCTGACCGGCAGGCCGCACGACGGCTCCGACGGGATCGATCCGCTCACCGCCGTGGACGAACTCGTCATCGCGGGGATGCTGCACAAGGCCGGTTTCCCCGAACGGCGCGGCGACCTGATCGGCGAGAACAGCACCGAGCAGCGCATCGACCTGATGCTGCGCCTCGGGCCGTACGGCGAATGGAACGGCGGCACACTCAATCTGCGAGTGCTCTTGGACAACCCGCACGGTATCGACCTGGGTCCGTTGCAGCCGCGCCTGCCGGGCGCGCTGCGTACGGCGAGCGGGCGGGTGGACCTGGCCCCGCAGCCGCTGCTGGACGACGTGGCACGGATGCGGGCGCGCCTGGCCGACGCCGCGCCGGAGATCGTGCTGATCGGACGGCGGCAGCTGCGGTCGAACAACAGCTGGATGCACAACATCTCGACGCTGGTGAGCGGATCGAATCGGTGCACGTTGCATATCAATCCGGCCGATGTGGAGCGACTGGGGCTGGGGGACGAGGCGGTGGTGAAATCGGCCGCCGGAACGCTGACGGTCCCGCTGGAGCCGACCGAGGCCATCATGCCCGGGGTGGTCAGCCTGCCGCACGGGTGGGGCCACGCCGACAGCGCGCAGACCGTGGCCCGCACGCACGCGGGCGTCAATGCCAATGTGCTCACCGATGATTCGGTGGTCGACGCGCCCTCCGGCAACGCCGTGTTCAACGGCGTTCCGGTGACACTGACTCCGGCCTGACATCTCTCCAACCGATCCCGCAAATCCCGACCGGCCGGATATTATTCCGGCCGGTCGGCTTTTAGCTAACCGTCGGAAATACTTGCGCCGCAGCCGAATCAGGGGCATTCTCGACGGGGATTTCGACGTTTTGCCGCGTGGATCTCATCTAAAATGGACGCGATCTCGAGACGACCGCGGTTCAACGTCGAGCCTGGTGTAACCCGCATTCCGGCGACCGGAGGGGGCTGCGATGCCCGGTGGACACAGTGGCAGCGACGGAGAGCGTGAGCTGCAAGAACGGTACGGAACAGCAGATCGAGCACAGCGCTTCTACGATGATCAGGTGCTCGACCGGCTCAATCCGACGATGATAGATTTCATCGGCCGGATGGATATGGCGTTCATCGCCACAGCCGACGAACACGGCGAATGCGACTCGAGTTTCCGCGCCGGACTGCCCGGTTTCCTCCATGTGATAGACGACCGCACGATCGCCTATCCGGAATACCGCGGCAACGGCGTCATGGCGAGTCTCGGCAATATCCTGGAGAATCCGCACGTCGGGATTCTGCTCATCGATTTCGTGCGCGACCTCATCGGACTGCACATCAACGGCTCGGCCCGCATCGTCTCCGACCCGGCACTTCGCACCACCGTGCCCGACCTGCCCGTCAACCACAAAGGCCGCGCCGCGGAGCAGTGGGTGGTGGTCGATGTGCAAGAGGCATACATCCACTGCCGCAAGCACATCCCACACCTGATCCCCGCCCCGCGCGAACAACGCGAGTGGGGCACCGACAACATTCGCGCCAAAGGCGGCGACTACTTCGGGGCGAAGGCGGAGAAACGCGAGCTGGCCGACACGACGATCAGCGGCTCCTGAAGGGCGTGGCGCGGCGGATCACCGGCTGCGGCGAGGTTTGCCGGGCGCCGCCAGCGGTGGACCAGGCCCGTCAACCCCGCTGATGGTGCGCGAGCAGGCGGGTGAGCAGGCGGGTCAGATCGTTTCTGTCCTCGGCCGATAGCGGTCCGAGCAGGTCGTCTTGCACCTTCTCGAGCGCTTGATCCATGCGCCGCAGTTGCCCCTTGCCCGCCTCGGTGAGGGTCACGATATTGCGCCTTCGGTCGTCCGGGTCCGGCGTTCGCTCGACGAAACCCTGGCCGGCCAGTTCGTTGATCGCCGCCACCACGTCGCTGCGGTCCATGTTGCACCGGCGCCCGAGCTCGGCCTGGCTCGCCGCCCCGAACTCGTCCAGCGCGGCCAGAATGCGGTAGTGGTACCCACGCGCACCCACCTCGCCGAAGCTGTCGGACGCCAACCGGTGGGCGTGCACGGCCAACTGGGTGACCAGCCAACTCGGCTTCGCGGCCAGGCGCGCGGGTGTCTCCTCCACAACAGCCACCATACATCGTTGGCACAGCCAATCAATCAGCCTGCCCGCGAGCGGCACATCATCGAGACCTCTCTCGGGCAATGCCACAGCCGTGTGCCTGGCCGACAGCGAGGTCTAATTGCTTGGTGCTCAACATACTTCGTAACGTCGGGGTAATTGCTGCCGATCAGTCGGTTGTGCGGCACTACGAGCCGCCATCCACAACCACGGAAGAGGCCACCTGATGAAGAAGCTTGTCGTCGTCACCGCCGTGATCGCAGGACTCGTCGTTCCGGTGGGCTCGGCCGCCGCGGAACCTGTCGCCGCA
Organism: Nocardia sp. NPDC051929; assembly: GCF_044548645.1. NCBI lineage: Bacteria > Bacillati > Actinomycetota > Actinomycetes > Mycobacteriales > Nocardiaceae > Nocardia > Nocardia sp. NPDC051929. The sequence goes on from NZ_JBIUCG010000013.1 coordinate 30,630, forward strand.
CCTGTCTCCACACCCGTCGCCACGATCTCGGCCGTGACCCCGGTGGGTTCCTGGTCGGAGGATCTGTTCTGCGCCGTCATCAAATTCCTGAAGGGCGGCTGGGCAGGCCGTCCCACCGACTGCTCGTTCTGACCGGCTGAGCGCGATTCCTCGACTCGAACCTCTCTCGACTGATCAATTCGGGGCGAGGCTTGGGCCACCGCTCCGCGGATCCGAGAAGCGCCCGGACGCCGTCAACGAGATCGTACGTCCTGCGGGGTGACCCCGAATCGTGCCTTGAACGCGGAGCCGAAGGCGCTGAGGGAGCGGAAGCCGCTGGCGTAGGCGATTTCGGCGACCGTGCGGTCGGAGGAAGATTCGCGCAGGCGGCGGTGGGCGCGGTCGAGCCGCGCGCCGCGGATCAGCTCGCTCGGTGTCGTGCCGGTGTGATGCAAGGCCAGTTGGACCTGGCGCAGTGACCAACCGAGGCTTCGTGCGATCTCGATCGGAGTCAGATCGGGATCGTCGGCGTGCCGGAGCACGTGGTCACGAACCGCGGTGTCCACCGTGGCCAGCACGGTCGGCATCGCGGCGCGGCGGCGCAGGCAGAGGCGGAGCAGATCGATGATCGTGTCGCAGGCGGCGGCGAACTCGGGACCGTCGACAGTCGCACGCTGCTCTCCGAGTTCGCTGATCAGGCCTGAGACGACCGCGCCCAAGCCCTCGCGCAGGTCGATCAGCGCAGGTCCCGCGCCGACTTCGAGCGGCAGAGCGCCCGCGGGGACGTTCATCACCCACCCGCGCGCAGCGAGGGGCTGGCCGAAGTCGACGGGACGCGTCTTGGTGACGACCGCGCCGTACCCCGGCAACACCTGGGCGGTGGCGTCGTCCTGTCGGAGCCGCACTTCTCCGTCGGTCGCGATCATCACCCTCAGACCCTCATCGCCGTCACGCCGGATATCCGCACGGGATCTGGAATAGACGATGCTGTCCGACCAGAAGTCGATCAGCTGATAGCCCGCGTATCGCTGCACGGCCATCGCTCCTCGGAACGACGACGGACTGGCGAAACGGCACTGCAAGGTGCCCTGATTACGACCGACGTGCTCGGCCCAGAGGTCGGCCGACTCCCGGGGCAGGACCGCGCCGGTATCGACCCGCCCCACGAAATACGGCTCGGCGACCGACACCAGCAACCTCCCAGACCGACGTGCGCGTTTCCGTCAGACCCGTGCACGGATCAGGTCGAGCGCGCAGCGGTCCACGCTTAACGTGAGTCCCGATCGTACAGATCACAGACCAGGACACCGGCGTTTCACCGTGTGCGGGAACATGCGACGCAGATCGGCCGCCCGCTCACTGCAAGGAATGAGCACAGTCATGGACCGCAGGCATATTCATCTACCGACTCGGCTGGGGCTGCTGCATGTCGTCCTGACCGGCAGCGGCGATCCGATCGTGATGTGGCCGAGCCTTCTCATGGACGCTGCCCTCTGGGACGCCCAAGTGAACCATTTGGCCCGGGATTTCCTGACCATCGCGGTCGACCCGCCCGGGCACGGGCGGTCCAGCCGCCTCGAACGACCCTTCACCTTCGACGAGTGCGCGGCGTGCGTCGCCGACATCCTCGATCAGCTGGAACTACCGAAGACCCATTTCCTCGGGAACTCCTGGGGCGCCATGATCGGCGGCACCTTCGCCGCCGGTTTCCCTGACCGCGTCGAATCCGCGATCCTGATGAACGGCACGGCGTCATCGGCCCCGCTCGCCCAGCGGGCGCAGTACCGGATGCTGCTGATGGCGGTCCGGATACTCGGCGGGATTCGCCCGCCGCTCACCGGATCGGTGGTCCGGGCATTTCTCGGTCCGACGACCGAACGCACGCGCCCGCAGGTCGTCCGACAGGTTCTCGACGTCGCCCGCCGCAATGATCCGGCGTCGCTCGTGCACGCCGTCCGATCCGTGGTGACCGACCGCCCGGACCAGCGGCGCCTCTTCTCCTCGATCACCTGCCCCACGCTGGTCATCGGAGGCCGCGAGGACCGCACCTTCCCCGTGCCCGAGCTCGAGGTCATGGCCGACGCCATCCCCGGCTCGCGGCTCGTGGTCCTCGACGGAGCCGCACACCTCGCGGCCGCGGAGGTCCCCGACGAAGTGAATCGTCTGGTCGGCGCCTTCCTGGCCGACCACGCCGCGACGAGCGGATAACTCAGCGGAGCTTGAAGATCACCAAGCGTTGGACGATGAAGTTGATGACGGTCGCGGTGCCCTGGGCGACGACGAAGGCAAGCGGCTGGCGCCACCACTCGTCGGCCAGCGAGAAGTACAGCAGGTTGTTGATGCCGACCTGCACCGCGAAGGTCACCGCGTAGAGAACGACCACCGCGAGGAAGCGGATGCGGCTGGGCGGAGCCTGGAAGGTCCAGCGGCGGTTGATCAGGTAAGCCGTTGTGGTGCCCGCCACGAAGCTGATCGACTTGGCGACGCCGACCGGGAGACCGACCAGGTTCAGCAGCAGGCTGTAGAGCCCGTAGTCGACGACGGCCGAGAACCCGCCGGTGAGGGTGAACCGGATGATCTGCGTCTTGAGGTCGACCTCGGTGCCGCCGGGCTCGTCGACCAGGGGCAACTCGGCCGGAAGCGGCAGTTGGGGTTCGGCTTGCACGCCGACGAGCGTAGCGCCGGACCGGGTTGGGCACTCATTTCGGTTCTAAACCGACGTGTTCGTCACTACCCATGGGTAGAGCGACCGCGTCCCCATCTGCCGTCATACCTGTAGCCTCTATGCCGATGTCCACGAAAGCTCCGACCGCCACCAAGACAACCGGGAACGACAAAGGCGCCGGCGTCGCGAACGACGGCCCGGCCGCGGGCACCGCGTTCACTCTTCCGACGCGCACCCGCACGTTGACCGGGTGGGGTCGCACCGCACCCACCTCCTCCGAAGTGCTCTCGACCAGCGATCCCGAACTGATCGCCAAGGCAGTCGCCATGGTCGCCGAGGACAACGACGGCAAGCCCGCCCACCTGCGGCGCGGCGTGATCGCGCGCGGCCTCGGCCGCTCCTACGGCGACCACGCGCAGAACGCCGGCGGTCTGGTCGTCGACATGACCGCGCTGAACAACATCCACCGGATCGACCGCGACACCCGCATCGTGGACGTGGACGGCGGCGTCAGCCTGGACCAGCTCATGAAGGCCGCGCTGCCGTTCGGCCTCTGGGTCCCGGTGCTCCCCGGCACCCGCCAGGTGACCATCGGCGGCGCGATCGCCTCCGACATCCACGGCAAGAACCACCACAGCGAGGGCAGCTTCGGCAATCACGTGCGCTCGATCGATCTGCTCACCGCCGACGGGCAGGTGCAGCACATCACGCCGAAGCGCAACGCCAAGCTGTTCTGGGCGACCGTCGGCGGCAACGGGCTCACCGGCATCATCCTGCGCGCCACCATCGAGATGGTGCCGACGGAGACGGCCTACTTCCTCAACGACGGCGTGAAGACCACGACCCTCGACGAGACCATCGCCGCGCACAGCGACGGCAGCGAGGCCGACTACACCTACTCGAGCGCCTGGTTCGACGTGATCAGCCCGCTGCCCAAGCTGGGCCGGGCCACCATCACCCGGGGCAGGCTGGCGAAGCTCGACGAGCTGCCCAAGCGGCTGCGCAGCAAGCCGCTGAAGTTCGACGCGCCGCAGCTGATGACCGTCCCGGACATCTTCCCGAACTGGACGATGAACAAGCTGACGCTGATGTCCATCGGCGAGGCCTACTACCGGATGGGCGGCAACTACACCGGCAAGGTGCAGAACCTGACGCAGTTCTACCACCCGCTGGACATGATCGCGGAGTGGAACCGCGGCTACGGCTCCAACGGCTTCCTCCAGTACCAGTTCGTGGTGCCGACCGAGGCGGTCGAGGAGTTCAAGCGGATCATTGTCGACATCCAGGCCTCCGGGCACTACTCGGCGCTGAACGTGTTCAAGCTGTTCGGCCCGGGCAACCAGGCCCCGCTGAGCTTCCCGATGCCGGGCTGGAACATCTGCGTCGACTTCCCGATCAAGCCCGGTCTCAACGAGCTGGTCGGCGAGCTGGACCGGCGCGTGCTGGAGTTCGGCGGGCGGCTGTACACCGCGAAGGATTCGCGGACCACCGCCGAGACCTTCCACAAGATGTATCCCCGGATCGACGAGTGGATCAAGGTCCGCCGTAGCGTCGACCCCACAGGCGTTTTCATGTCCGATATGGCGAGAAGGCTGGAGCTGCAGTGATCAATGCCGTTGGTAACCCGCAGTCGATTCTGCTGCTGGGTGGCACGTCGGAGATCGGCTTGGCAATCTGCGCGGAGTACCTGAAGAAGGGGCCCGCGCGCATCACCCTTGCGGCGCTGCCCGGTGATCCGCTGCGCGAGGGCGCGGTCGCCCAGATGAAGGCCGCGGGCGCGAGCCAGGTCGAGGTCATCGACTTCGACGCGCTCGACACCGATGGGCACGCCAAGGTGATCGACGCCGCCTGGGACGCGGGCGACGTGGACGTCGCGATCGTCGCCTTCGCCCTCGACGGCGATCCCGAAGAGCTGTGGCAGAACCAGGCCAAGGCCGTGCGAGTCGCCCAGATCAACTACACCGCCGCGGTCTCCGTCGGCGTGCTGGTCGGCGAGAAGATGAAGGCGCAGGGCTTCGGCCGGATCATCGCGATGTCCTCCGTCGCCGGCGAACGGGTGCGCCGCTCGAACTTCGTCTACGGATCGACCAAGGCCGGTCTGGACGGCTTCTACCTCGGGCTCGGCGAAGCGCTGCGGCCGCACGGCCCGCGTGTACTGGTGATCCGGCCCGGCATGGTGCGGACCCAGTTCTCCGCGCATGTCAAAGAGGCTCCGCTCACCGTCGACAAGGAAGACGTCGCGGCGCTGGCGGTCGCGGCATCGCAGCGGGGGAAGGAACTGGTCTGGGCGCCGGGAACCTTCCGCTACGTGATGATGGTGCTGCGGCACATCCCGCGCTCGATCTTCCGCAGACTGCCGATCTGATCGGCGACCGAACTCGGACATGGTGCCCGCGTGATCAGTGATCGCGCGGGCACCTATCGTCTGACGGAGTGACCCTGTGAACCCGGAGGCGCCATGCGAGTAATCCAGTGCGACGAGCGCGGAGCGGTCCGTTGAGCACGGTGACCGCGGCGGACGAAGCGCCGCCGCGTCCCGTCGATCCGGCCCCCGCGCCGGGGCGCGGGTCACTCGTGGCACGTCAGATCGCGGTCGGCGTCGGCGAGGCCGCGCTCGCGGCGGTGGTCGCCGCCGTGGTGGCCGTCGTCGGGCTCGTCGCGTTCTCGCTGGTGCAGTGGCCCGCGTTCAACTCCTCCAACGTGACGCGGGCGCTGACCACGGTCGGGCAGGTCGGCGCTGCGGTCGTGCTCGCGGTCGCGATCGCGCTGCTGCGGCTGCGCAAGTGGCCCCGGATAGCGAAACTGCTGTCCTGGGTGGGTCTTTCGACGTTCGTCACGTTCACGGTCGGCATGCCGCTGGCGGCGACGAAGCTGTACCTGTTCGGCGTCTCGGTGGATCAGGAGTTCCGCACCGAGTTCCTCACCCGGCTCACCGATTCCGCCGCGCTGCGCGACATGACGTACGCGGATCTACCGTCGTTCTACCCCGCGGGCTGGTTCTGGATCGGCGGGCGGGTGGCGAATCTGCTCGGGATGGACGGCTGGGAAGTATTCAAGCCGTACGCGATCACGTTCCTCGCCGTGGCCGCGGTGGTCGCGCTGGTGTTGTGGTCGAAGCTGATCCGCGCGGACTGGGCGGTGGGCGTCGCGGCGGCGAGCACGGCGGTCACCCTGGCCTACGCCGCCCCCGAGGCCTACAGCGCCGTCATCGTGCTGCTGCTGCCGCCCGCGCTGGTGCTCGCCTGGGGGGCGCTGTATCGCCCGCTGGAGGGCGTGACGGAGGAGCATCGCACGGCCGGTGGCTGGGGCGCGGTCGTCGGCACGGGGCTGTTCCTCGGCTGGGCGGCCACGTTCTACACCCTCTACTTCCTCGTGGCGGCCTTCGCGGTGGCCCTGATGGGTCTGGTGGCGGCCTTCCTCGCGGTGCGTGCGCGGCGCGCCGACCGTCCGCGCCGCGCACGCGCGGCGACCGGGCCGACCCGTCCCGCGTGGCGCGCGGCGGCGCCGCCGCTGGTGCGGCTCGTGGTGATCGCGGTGATCGCCGGGCTGTTCGCGCTCGTCGTGTGGGCGCCGTACCTGGCGAAGGCGCTGCGCAGCGCGACGGCGAGCTCCGGGACCGCCCAGCACTATCTGCCCGAAGCGGGAGCGGAACTGCCGTTGCCGATGTTCCAGTTCTCCCTGCTCGGGGCGTTGTGCCTGGTCGGCATCATCTGGCTGGTGCTGCGCGGCGCGTCGTCGCGACGGGCGCAGGCGCTGGGCATCGGGGTGGCGGCGATCTACCTGTGGGCGCTGCTGTCCATGGCCGCGACCGCGGCGGGCACCACGTTGCTGTCGTTCCGTCTGGAGCCGGTGCTGTTGGTGCTGCTGTCGGTCGCGGGCGCGTTCGGGTTCGTGGAGGGCGCGCGGGCGATCTACCAGGCGTTGAACGAGCCCGCCCGGTTCCGGCTGGTGGCGATCGTCGTCGCGACGATCGGCGCGTTGGCGTTCGCCCAAGACATCCCGCACGTGCTGACTCCGGAGATCACGACTGCCTACACAGACACCGACGGAGACGGAAGGCGAGCCGACAAACGGCCTGTGTCGGCCGTGTCTTTCTATGACGAAGTGGATGCGGCGCTCACCGCGCAGACCGGGCGGCCACGCTCGGACACGGTGGTACTCACCGCCGACACCAGCTTCCTGTCCTTCTATCCCTACTTCGGCTTCCAGGCGCTCACCTCCCACTACGCCAACCCGCTCGCCGACTTCGCGGGCCGGGCGGCGACCATCGAGAGCTGGAGCAAGCTGAAGACGCCGCAGGAATTGATCGACGCGCTCGCGGCGAGCCCGTGGCGCGCACCGGACGCGTTCCTGTTCCGGCGCAGCGGCGACACCTACACACTGCGGCTGGCCAAGGACGTCTACCCGAACGACCCGAACGTGGCGCGCTATTCGGTGAGCTTCCCCAAGGAACTGTTCGCCGACCCGCGTTTCACCACCACCGACATCGGACCGTTCACGCTGGTCACCGTCCACCGCTGAAATCGCGGCGGTTGAACTCGCGCGCAGTGGATACCCCTCTCGTTTGTCGGTCCACGCACAGCGTGGTTGCAACGGAGGGCGCTGGCGAGGAGTGATGCGCAGGTGACACAGGCACAAGACGCCGAGACCGACCTACCGGCGGAATCGGCGACGGTCGCGATCGCGACGAAAGAGGCGACGGCGACCGGAGTGCTCACCACTCCCGCGCGTACCCGGCGGCTGTCCCGACTTCCGCTCGCCGATCTGCTCGTATGCGCCGGTTACCTGGCGCTGGCCGCGACGGTGCTGTCGGGCCAGTGGCGCGATACCGACAACGGATACCTGATCAAGAGCGGTCAGGACCAGACGATGTGGGAGTGGTTCTTCGCCGTCACCGCGCACTCGGTGGCCGCCCTGCACAACCCGCTCGGTACCGATCTGCAGAATTTCCCGGCCGGGGTGAACATGATGGCCAACACGGCCATGTTCGGTGTCGGCGTGCCGCTGACACCGGTCACCTTGCTTTTCGGGCCGACCGTCACGTTCGTACTCGTGCTCACCCTCGGTCTGGCCGGAACAGCGTTCGCGTGGTATCGCCTGTTCGTCCGCGAGCTCGTCCGGTCCCGGGTCGCGGCGGTGATCGGCGGACTGTTCTGCGGATTCGCGCCCGGAATGATCTCGCACGCCAACGCCCACCCGAATTTCGTCTTGCTGCTGTTGCTTCCGATCATCGCGGGCCTGCTGATCCGGATGGCGCGGCGAGCGGCCGCGGCGGAACGGGAGCGGCCGGGCGGGCGGGTACGGGATGCCGCCGTTCTCGGACTTCTGGTCGCGACGCAGATCGCGCTCGGCGAGGAACCGCTGTTGATCTTCGCCATCGCGTTCGGCCTGTTCGGGATCGTGTATTACGCGCATGCTCCGCGCACCGCGCTGCGCGTGACGCGAGTGGTCGCCCCGACTTTCGCGCTGGCCGCGGTGATCACGTTGGCACTCGCCGAGATTCCGCTGTGGTGGCAATTCTTCGGCCCGCAGAGCTATCGATCGATCGACCACGGCCCGATGGGCAACGACCTCGAAGCGCTGGTGCAGTTCCCGTCCGAATCGCTGGGCGGCGTGTTCGCGCCCGGCGCGAACGTGGCGATCAATCCGACCGAGCAGAACGCGTACTTCGGCTGGCCGCTGCTGCTGTTGGTCGTGTTCACGGTGGGAATGCTGTGGCGCGACCGCGTGGTGCGGGCCGCGGGCGTGGTGATCGCGGTCTTCGGCCTGCTGTCGCTGGGCGCGGTCGCCACGATCGGTAAACAGCCGACCGGCATCAATCTGCCGTGGCGCTGGGCCGAACATGTTCCGCTGCTGAACACCGTGCTGGAGAGCAGGATGAGCATGGCCGCGATCCCGGCCATCGCGGTGGTGCTCGCGCTGGCCAGCGACCGCGCGGTGGGGACATGGACGCAATCGGCGGTGGACTGGAAGCCGCTGGCCTGGTTCGCGGCGCTCACCGGTGCGCTGCTGCCGCTGATCCCGACCATCCTGCCGGTGGTCGAGCGACCGCCGACACCGGACTTCTTCGCCGACGGCGCCGTCCGCCGTTACGTCGGCGACGGATCGGTGGTCCTGGTGCCGCCGCCCCGGCCACCCGACGCACGGGCGCTACGTTGGCAGGCCGACGCGGGTTTCACCTTCCCGCTGGCGGGCGGCTACTTCGTCGGCCCTACCGGTACCAGCAAGAAAGGCATCTACGGTCCCGAGGCCCGTCCGACCACCGCTCTGCTGGTACAGGCCCAGGACACTGGAGTCGTACCGCCGATCGACGCGGGCGTGCGTACCCGTGCGCTGGACGATCTGCGGTTCTGGCAAGCCGACGTCTTGGTGCTGCCCGCGACGAAGAACGGCGAAGTGTTGCGGGAGACCGTGACCCAGCTGCTCGGATTCACGCCGACGCGGGTCGAGGACGTCTGGCTGTGGGACGTTCATTCGCTGCGCGCGTCGGGGGCAGTCGGCATCACACCGGGCGGTAGCTAGCATCAACCACCGTGCGACCGGACCGATCTTCTCCAGCGTTCACCCGTATCCGCTTGATCGCCCTCCTCTCCGGGCTTCTCGGATTCCTGCTGGCCTTGCTGACCCCGCTGCTGCCGGTGCGGCAGGATCGGGCGAGCCTGGACTGGCCCGAGTCCGGCGCCAGGAGCGTGGCGGCGCCGCTGGTGTCCTACGAGCCGCTGCGGTTCAGTGCGACGCTGCCCTGCTCGATGACCGGAGAGCTCGGATCGGGCGGCACGCTGCTGTCCACCGCCCCTGTGGCCTCCGGGCGGGCGGCTACCAAGGGCCTGGTGGTCTCGGTCGCCGACGGCGTCCTCTCGGTGGTGCAACGCGACATCCCGCTGTTGTCCGCGCCGCTGGCCGAGGTCGGGTCCTGCGCCACGATCCGCATCGAGTCGACCGCCGCCGCGACGACGGCTGAACTCACCGGCGTCACCCGGCAGGACGGCACGCCGTTCCAGTCCACGGTCGGCCGGGACATCCGGCCGCAGCTGGTGGGCGTGTTCACCGATCTGAAGGCCGATCGGCTCGCCGGAGCGCAGGTGCACGCGGACATCGACTCGCGTTTCTCCTCCACGCCGACGCCGTTGAAGCTGGCCGCCATGATCGCCGCCGCCGTGTTCACGCTGATCGCACTCGTCGCACTGCATCTGCTGGACACCGCCGACGGGCGCCGACCGCGCCGGTTCCTGCCCGCGCACTGGTGGCGGGTCACCCCCGCGGACGGCGTCGTGCTGGGCACGCTGGCGCTGTGGCACGTCATCGGGGCGAACACGTCCGACGACGGCTACATCTTGAACATGGCGCGCGTCTCCGGGCACGCGGGCTACATGGCGAACTACTACCGGTGGTTCGCGGTCCCCGAGGCCCCGTTCGGGTGGTCATACGAGGTGCTGGCGTGGATGTCGCGGATCTCCGACGCCAGTCTCTGGATGCGACTGCCCACGCTGCTGGCGGGCGTGATCTGCTGGCTGGTGATCAGCCGCGAGGTGCTGCCCCGCCTAGGCGCGCGGGTGCGCCGCAACAAAGTGGCGCTGTGGACGGCGGGCCTGGTCTTCCTCGCGTTCTGGCTGCCCTACGACAACGGCCTGCGCCCCGAACCGCTGATCGCGGCGGGCGCGCTGCTCACTTGGTGCTCGATCGAGCGCGCCATCGCGACCGGACGGCTGCTGCCCGCCGCGGTGGCCGTCCTGATCGCCGCGTTCTCCCTCGCGGCGGGCCCCACCGGCCTGATCTGCATCGCGGCGCTGATCGCCGGTTCACGGCCGGTGCTGCTGATCATCATCAAGCGCGCTCGCGGCGCCGTCCCGGCCCGGACCGGGCCCGACGCCGACGCGGCCGCCGCCGGTTCCGCCGAAGCCGCGGCCGCGGTGAACGCCCCCGCGAAGGTGCGCGAGCCGTCCCGGGCGGGCGCGGTGTTCCGGTTCGCCGCGCTGGTCGCCCCCGGCCTCGCCGCGGGCACGCTGGTGCTGGTGGTGATCTTCGCCGACCAGACCTTGGCGACGGTGCTGGAAGCCACCCGGGTGCGCACGATCGTCGGCCCGAACGTCGCGTGGTTCGACGAGCGCACCCGCTGGGACTCGTTGCTCATGCTCTCGCCGGACGGTTCGCTGGCGCGGCGGTTCGGCGTGCTGGTGATGCTGCTGTGCCTGCTCGTGTGCGTGCTGCAAGTTCTGCGGAAGGGCCGGATTCCGGGCACCTCGCGCGGCCCCTCGGTGCGCATTCTCGGCATCGTGTTCGCATCGCTGTTCCTGATGATGTTCACCCCCACCAAATGGACGCACCACTTCGGCGTGTACGCCGGACTGGCCGGATCGCTGGCCGCGCTCGCGGCGGTCGCGGTGGGCACCACCGGTATTCGCTCGCCGCGCAACCGCGCGTTGTTCGCCGCCGCCGTGCTCTTCCTGCTCGCCGTGACGTTCACCGGCTCGAACGGGTGGTGGTACGTGTCCAGCTATGGTGTCCCGTGGTGGGACAAGGCGCCGTTGGTCGCGGGCAAGGGGCTGTCCACGTTGTTCCTCGGGCTGAGTGTCCTCGCGCTGCTGGTCGCGATATGGCAGCACTATCGCGAGCCGTACCGGCGTGAGCGGCCCGGAGCGCCACGGCGATTCGACCGGTGGGCCTCCGCGCCGCTGACCGTGGCCGCCGCGCTGCTGGTGATCTTCGAGGTCGCCTCGCTCGCCAAGGCCGCTGCCACGCAGTACCCCGCGTACTCGATCACCAAGTCGAATGTGCAATCGGTCGGCGGGGATTCGTGCGCGCTGGCCAACGAAGTGCTCGTCGAGACCGACACCGCCGATTCGCTGCTGCAGCCCTTCACCGGATCGCCTGCGGACGGCTTGGCCGCGCAGAATAAAGGATTCACCCCGAACGGGGTCGCGCGTGACCTCACCGCGGACGCGGAGGAGACGGTCAGCGGCGGCGCGAACTCCGTGGACAAGGATTCGGAGAACAAGACCACCAACACCACCGGCGCGGGCACCGGCGGCGGCACCACCGAGCAGGCGGGCATCAACGGCAGCACCGTCGCGCTGCCGTTCGGTCTCGACCCGGCGAGAACCCCGGTGCTGGGCAGCTACCAGGAGGGCGAGCAACAGCAGGCGAAGCTGACCACCCAGTGGTACCGGCTCGACCTGACCGACAGCATGCGCAACGACCCCGCCTACCAGGTGCTCGCGATCACGGCGGCGGGCCGGATCCGCTCGGTGGACGCCGACGGTGTGCTCACCTACGGACAGGAACTGCACCTGGAGTACGGCGTCCGTGGCGCGGACGGCGAGGTGCGCACGCTCGGCTCGATCGATCCGCTGGACATCGGCCCAGCGCCGTCCTGGCGCAACCTGCGGGTGCCGCTGGACCGGCTGCCGGCGGAAGTGAACGCGGTGCGGCTGGTCGCGATCGACAACGACATCACGCCCAAGCAGTGGCTGGCCGTCACCCCGCCCCGGCTGCCCAAGCTGGCCACGCTGAATTCCGTGGTCGGATCGCAGGCTCCCGTGCTACTCGACTGGCACGTCGGCCTCGCCTTCCCGTGCCAGCGGCCGTTCGACCACAAGGACGGCGTGGGCGAGATTCCGCAGTGGCGCATTCTGCCCGACCGGGTCGGCTCCGACGCCTCGAACGCCTGGCAAGACGACATCGGCGGCGGCCCACTCGGCTGGACCGGCCTGCTGCTGAAATCCCAAACCGTCCCCGCATACCTCGACCGCGACTGGGCTCGCGACTGGGGCTCCCTCGAACGCTTCACCCCCTACGACCCCACCGCCATTCCTGCCCCCATCACCACCACAACCCGAACTCGCACCGGCCTCTCCACCGACGACCCCATCCGCATCCGCTGACTCCGCGAGTGGCACACGGTGGAGCGGGCTTCTCGCGATCCGCCGCAGCCGTGTGCCACTCGTGGAGGGTGTCAGGGGGTGAGGACGAGGCGGCCGCGGAGGCCGCCGAGGGATAGGCGGGATTGGGCTTCTCGGACGGCGGTGAGGGGGTGGGTCGCCGCTACGCGGAGGGTTAGTTTGCCCGCGTCTACTTGGGTTACGAGGTGGTCGAGTCGGGTGCGGTCGGCGCGGACCAGGACTGTGTGGACCTTGGTGCCGCGCAACGGGATCGGGGTGTCGGGAACGCTGATCGACGCGAATCGCCCGCCGCCGCGCACCGCGGCGAGCGTCGCCGGGCCGAGGGCGGCCGCGTCCAGGGCGGCGTCGACGCCGCCGGGGACGATGGCGCGGACGGCATCCGGCAAGGATGCCTGGCGCGGAACGAAATCGGTGGCGCCCAAGGCGCGCACCGCGTCCTCGTCGGCGGGTGCGGCCGCGGCGATCACCCGGATACCCCGCGCCGCCGCGAGTTCGACCGCGAAGCCGCCGACAGCCCCCGCCGCGCCGGTGACCAGGAGCGTGTCGGTGGACGCGAGATCCAGCGCGTCGAGCGCCTGGAGCGCGGTGAGACCGTTGAGCGGGAGGGTCGCCGCTTGCACCGGCGACACGGAAACCGGAGCGGGCGCGACGTTCCCGACCTCCAGCACCACGTAGTCGGCCTGCGCACCGAGCGAGACGTCGAGCCGGTCGCTGATGCCGATCACCGCTTGCCCCACCGTGAACTCCGTGACGCCCGCGCCGAGCGCGTCGACCGTGCCCGCGACATCCCAGCCGACGCCCCACTGATCGCGCTGCGCGGCGAACGGCGTGCCGCCCACGCCCGCCCGCACCATCAGATCCACGGGGTTCACCGTCGCCGCCGCGACCGCGATGCGAACCGCACCCGGGCCGGGCTGCGGAGTCGGCACTTCCACGATCTCCACCACGGCTTCCGGTCCCGGCCGGCGGACTACCACTGCACGCATGATGTTCCTTCCTGTCTGCTGCCGACCAATCTAGGAACGGTTACTATCCAATGGGTAGTAGTTACCCGAAAGTGCGTTAGAGGCAGCGAGGTGCTCCCGATGGCGACGAAGACCGCGGCGCAGCGCCGTGAGCTGGCAAAACAGCGGTACGACGCGTACATCGCCGAGTGCCCGACCCGGCAACTCCTGGACCGGATCAGCGACAAATGGGTGAGCCTCGTGTTGGCCGCCCTCGCCGACGGGCCGTTGCGCTACGGCGAACTGAACCGGATCATCGCGGGCGTGAGTCCCAAGATGCTCACGCAAACGCTGCGCGGACTGGAACGCGACGGCCTGGTGGAGCGACGGATCACCGCGGAAGTCCCGGTCCGCGTCGACTACGAACTCACCCCGCTCGGCCACAGTCTTCAGCCGGTCATGAGCGCGGTCAAAGCATGGGCGGAGACACGCATGGACGACGTGATCGCCGCGCGGGCGCGCTACGACCGCACCGTCCAATAAACCGGTTGTCCGGTCTGAAAAATATGCTCCCACCTGTGGCTATGCATCGCAGGACGAATCGGGCCGCTGGCCTTAATCTGAATCCATGACAACGGCATTCGATGAAATGGATCTGCGCGATCTTGTCGGACTGCTCAACGAAGAGGAACAACGGGAGCTGCGGCCTGCGGTGCTGCGCGTGCTCGGCCGCCTCCCTTCGCAAGAGGTGCTCCGGCGCGAGCTCGGCCTTCGGCTGAAGGTCTGAGCGCCCGGTAACGCACCGGCGACATACGGCAGGGCCGCCGCGCAGGATTCACCTGCGCGGCGGCCCTGTGTTCTGGGCACCTAGCCCGTGGCCAGCTCGCTGAACGCGACGTCGACGGATATCGGCACGTCCAACCGGCCTGCCTTCATGAAAGGGCCGCCGCGCAGGATCGGTGCCCTGCGCGGCGGCCTTGGTTTCGGGTGGTTCACCCGATCAGAACACCCGCATACTGCCCGGCGACCAGAGGCCCGAGCGCGTCGCGGTGCCGGTGTCCAGCTTCGCCGGGACGGCGCTGCGGTCGTACTGCTCGTAGCGCTCCAGGGAGCCCCAGTCCCGTGCCCAGTCGTCCTTCAGGTAGGTGGGCACGGAGATGGACCTGGCCAGCATCTGCGTGAAGCCGAGCACGCCGCCGAACTCCTCGGCCTGCCAGGTATTCGTCGAGCTGATGGCCAGCGGGCGGTCCGGCAGGATGCGGTAGCCGGGCGCCTCGGCCACGCCGTTGCGGTGGTCGAACGGACGCTGGCACGGGAACTGCAAGCCCACCGCCCAGTCCAGCAGGATCGGCTGCTGGGAACCCAGCAGGCTGTTGAGCGTCTGCAACTTCGGCATCCGCGGCGGCGTGAAGGCCAGCCACTGATCCCCGATCAGGATCGGGTCGTTGGCGACGATGCGCACCGCGTCGGCGTCGGGCGCGATCTCGTCCAGCGGCACCCGCAGGTTGCGCCAGGACGGGAACGGGCCGATGTCACGCGGCAGGTAGGTGCCGAGCTTCTGCACGCTGCCGTCGGGCTGCCGCTTGCCGTAGTCGACGGTCAGCGACTGGCCGTACTTCATCGCGCCGGTGTCGTCGAAGGAGAGGATGCGACCGGCGGCCGAGATCACCACCAGCGGCTTGTCCGCCGAACGCGCGGGCAACTGGTACCAGCTCGAGGTGACGTTCGCGGGCTGCTGCACGCCGTTCTGGTAGCTGCCGAGGATCGGTGTGGTCGCCGGATCCAGGCCGAACGGGAGGGCGACGGTGGAGCCGTTGACGCCGCGCGCGCCCTGACCGCCGCCCGTGCCCGCGCTCTGCCCCTCCGCGAACGCCGCGCCGACCGACTGCGTGGAAGTGTTCCCGGTGCCCGGCTTCACCTCGACGCTGTCGGCGGACAGATCATTGGGCACGCCGTTGGGGTCGAAACCGACCGGATCGACACCGGCGAGCGGATCGGACGGATTCGTCGGCGGGTGCGCCGGATCCATGATCGGCTGCAACTTGCCCGCGTTCGGGTCCGGCTCGACCAGCACGTCATTGGCCAGGCCGCAGGTGCTGCCGCTGAGCGCGTCGATGTTCGACCGGGCCAGCGAGTACGCCGGATACTGCGAGACCGCGCCCTTCACCAGCGAGAGCACCTCGAGCGCGACCATCAGCGCGGCGACCACGGTCAGCGGGATCGCCGCGAACCGGCGGATCCGCCTGCCACGTGCCGTCTTGGCCGACGGCTGCGGCGCGGTGTAGTCCTCCCGCAGCGCGTACCAACCGACCAATGCCAGCGCCACGCCGAACAGCACGAGCATGAGGGTGTTCGACTGGTAGCCGTGCAGCGAGACGCGCTTGTCGAACCACGGCACACCGAAGCTGGACACGTACCAGTAGCCGTTGATGCCGGAGAACGCGATCGCGAGCACGAACAGCAACCCGGCCAGGAAGATGGCCCGGTTCTTGCGGGCTCGCAGGGCGCTCGCCGAGACCGCGACCGCGGTGACCGCCGCCAGCGAACCCGCGATGCCCGCGTACGCGCCGAAGTGGTGGGTCCACTTGGTCGGGTTGAACATCATGAAGAAGATCGTCCCGAAGACCACGCCCATCAACCGCCAGGTCGGACCGCTGGAGATACCCGGCACCCGCCTGCGGCGCAGCAGCACCAGCATGGTGGTGAACAGGCACAGCAGCATCACCAGGAAGGCGAAGCGCCGCGACAGCGAGCCGTCGACGGTCTCCACGAACAGGTAGTAGTAGCGCAGGTAGTCCTCGTACCAGGCCAGGTTCGGCCCGGTCACCTGACGCACCCGGTTGGCCTCCTGGATGCCCGCGAAGGTCTGGTCGGTGTAGACGGCCGTCAGCACGAGCACGCCCGCCGCGGCGATCGGTGCGAGCAGCGGCAGCGTCGAGCCCCACCGACCGGCGCCGAGCGCGGCGAACTGCCGGTGCTTGCGCACCACGATGCGCAGCATCGGACGGATACCGGCCAGCAGCGCGGCGACGCACATCAGGCCCGTCGGCGCGGCGGCGAGAGTGAACGCCGCCACCAGGACGGCCACCGCGGCGGGCAGCAGCCGCCCGGTCGCGATGGCCCGCTCGATCGACACCCAGGTCAGCAGCGCACCGAGCGCGACGATCGGCTCGGAGCGCAGGCCGTTGTCGAACGGCAGCCAGAACGCCAGGAACACCAGCCCGCCGGTCCACAGCGCCACCTTGCTGGTGCGCACCCCGCGACCCAGCCGGGGCACCACCTCGCGGCTGATCACCAGCCAGCACAGGATCGCGCAGGCCAGCGCGGGCAACCGCACCCAGGCACTGGCGGTGGAGATCTCCGAAAAGACCTGGATGACGTAGTAGTACCAGCCGAACGGCGCCTCCGGCACGCCGTACCAGCGGAAGTAGTTGGCCATGTACCCCGCGTGCGGGGCCACCCGCACCATGCTGAGGATGTAGCCGTCGTCGGAGGTGTTCGCGCCCGCGAAATGCCACAGCAGCAGCGTGCCGACCACCGCGCCGTCCGCCCAGGTCGGCTTCAGCCAGTTCGCGGGCAGGAACCGGCGGTGCCCACGCCCGTCACTGCTGTCGAGCCGGGCCAGCGCCGCCAGGGCGATCAGCGTGCACAGCACCGCCGCGATCATCGCGACCAGCTTGATCGCGGTCGGGCTGGAGGAGAAGCGGGTGTCCACCGTCATGGTGAACGACAAACCGGTCGGCGCCGCGCCCTTCAGATCGGAGAACACCCCGACCACCTGGGGCCGCAGATCGCCGCCGAGCTGCCCCTCCACCGGCACGGTGACCGACTCGTTCGCCCCGGCCGCCCCGCCCTCGATCGGACGCTCCACCTGCCTGGTGAGCCCGTTGAACACGCCGTAGGTGCTGTCGCTGTCCGAGGCGATACTCAACGACGTGCACTCGCCCATGCGGCTGCGGTCGGCCGACACCACCACCGCGTTGCGGTCGACCACGTCCACCGAGGTCTCCGACACCCGCACGAACAGCGCCTCCAACGCGGCCCGGTCGCCCTGCGGCGGCGCGGTGGCCAGCAGCATGCCACCGCGCTCGGGTAGCTGGGCGATCGTCTCGCACGGGATCGTCGCCTTCAGGTCGATCGGGACCTGCGACATCAGCGGCGCCTGCACGTTGCCGAGCGTCCCGCCCTGCGGCCAGTTCAGCACCGCGGTCGTCTGCGTGACCGGCAGGAACGGCGTCGCCAGCGCGAACAACGCGCCGAGCACTCCGGCCACCAGCGCGATGAGCCGGGCGGTCCGGAAATCGTTCGGGGTCACCACCGGGGCGGCGGGAGGTTTCGTGAGTACAGCGGTTGCGGCGTCGGGCACGGTTGGCAATGCTAGCTGGCTCCCCCGCCTCTCCGGGTCTTTAGGCCGTGCTAGTGGGGCGTCGCGCCATTTGCGTTCAGGTCCTACGTCAGGTGCGACTCAGGTTCTGGGCGTACCCGGCGAGTTACCCATGTGCTCACGAAACCAGTTCGTCGGTATCGGACGCTACCGGAAAAGTACCCGTATCACGCAACGGTCTACGAAAGGATGGAAAGGTGGGTGTATGACCAAGGTGAATATCTCGACGAACTACGGATCGATCGTGCTCGAGCTGGACGATCAGAAAGCGCCGAACACGGTGCGCAATTTCGTGGACTACGCGAACGCGGGCCACTACAACGGCACCATCTTCCACCGCGTCATCCCCGGCTTCATGATCCAGGGCGGCGGGTTCGAGCCCGGGTTGCGTCAGAAGGGCACCAAAGCCCCGATCCAGAACGAAGCGAACAACGGCCTGAAGAACAACAAGTACACCGTCGCGATGGCGCGCACCAACGACCCGCACTCGGCCACCGCGCAGTTCTTCATCAATGTCTCCGACAACGACTTCCTCAACCACTCCGCTCCCACCGCGGCGGGTTGGGGCTACGCCGTCTTCGGCGAGGTGACCGAGGGCACCGACGTGGTCGACAAGATCGCGGGTGTCCGCACCTCCTCGGCGGGCATGCATCAGGACGTGCCGGTCGACGACGTCGTCATCGAATCCGTCACCGTCAGCTGATCATTCGAGACGCCAGACGCGAATCGGGCCGCGCCCCAAGGGGTGCGGCCCGATCGTGTACCGGTTGCTACAGCGGCAGCAGGTGATGCTTGCGCGGATTGCGGGCAACGGACTTGTCCCGCAACAGCTGTAGCGCACGACGGATTTCCAGTCGGGTCGTCGACGGCTCGATGACCGCGTCGACGTATCCGCGTTCGGCGGCCACCCACGGCGTCGCCACGGTGGCGTTGTAGAAATCGATCATCTGCTGGCGAATCGCCGCCCGCTGGTCCTCGGGCGCGGCGTCGATCTGCTTGGCTCCGATCAAGCTGACCGCGCTCTCGGCGCCCATGACCGCGATCCGCGCCGTCGGCCAGGCCAGGTTCACGTCGGCGCCCAGCTGCTTGGAGCCCATCACGGCGTAACCGCCGCCATAGGACTTGCGGATCACCACGGTGACCTTCGGCACCGACGCCTCCACGTAGGAGAACAGGAACCGTCCACCGCGCTTGATGACGCCGATCTTCTCCTGTTCCACACCGGGCAGGAACCCGGGCGTGTCCACGACGAACACCAGCGGGATCTCGAACGCGTCGCACAGACGCACGAAATGCGCCGCCTTGTCCGAGGCGCGGGCGTCCAGCGCGCCCGCATACACCATCGGCTGGTTGGCCACCACGCCGACGCTGCGACCGTCCACACGGGCGAAGCCGGTGATGACGTTGCGCCCCGCCGAAGCGCCGAATTCGTGGAACGCGCCGTCGTCGAAGATGCGCAGCAGGATCTCGTGCATGTCGTACCCGGAGTTGTCGGAGTCCGGGACGATCGAGTTCAGCTCCAGGTCGGTGTCGGTGATCTCCGGCTCCAAGCCGGGATTCACGATCGGCGCCAGCTCCTGGCAGCTGGTCGGCAGGTAGCTCAGGTAGTCGCGCACCCACTCGAACGCGGCCGATTCGTCCTTGGCCACGTGGTGGATGTTGCCGTACTCCGCCTGGCTGCGCGCGCCGCCGAGTTCCTCGAGACTCACGTCCTCGCCGGTGACCTCACGGATCACCTTCGGCCCGGTGACGAACATGTACGCCTCTTCGGTCGCCACCACCACGTCGGTGTTGATCGGGGCGTAGACGGCGCCACCGGCGCATTTGCCGAGGATCATCGAGATCTGCGGGACCAGCCCGGACAGCGGCTCCTGCCGCCGCCCCAGCTCGGCGTACCAGGCCAGTGAGGTCACCGCCTCCTGCACGCGCGCGCCGCCGGAGTCGTTGATGCCGACCACCGGGCACCCCACCTTGGCGGCGTACTCCAGGATCCCGGCCACCTTGCGGCCGAACATCTCGCCGACCGAACCGCCGTAGACGGTCTGGTCGTGCGAGAACACCGCCACGGGCCTGCCTTCGACCAAACCGTGCCCGGTGACGACGCCGTCGCCGTAGAGCGCGGCGGAGTCGCCCGGTTTGCGGACCAGCGCGCCGATTTCCACGAAGGTTCCCGGATCGAGCAGCATGTTGATCCGGTCGCGGGCGCTGGGAATACCCTTCTTCGCCCGCTTGGCCACGCCCGCTTCACCCGCCGGCTCCTGCGCTAAATCCAGGCGCTTGCGCAGGTCGGCGAGTTTCTCGGCAGTAGTGCTCACTTGGCCCCTTTCGCCTCGATCGCGGCGAGCTTCGCGGTCAGGTCGGCTCCGATCTTGCCGATCCGCGGTTCGTCGATGATCTGCAGGTGGTCGCCCGCGATGTGGACGACCTCCAAATTCGGGATGTACTCGTCCCAGCCGCCGTTCGGCACCCGGTCGGCGAAGCGTGGCTCGAGCTCGATCATCCCGTCGTGGTAGCGATCGGCGAGGTAGAGCACGACGTTGCCGTCGTAGTGGGACGGTTGGGTACGGGCGAGGTGGCGACTATCGATCCACGAGGTGCGCTGGTGTTCGAGCACGCCACCGGGAATCTTCGCGCCACTGATCTTGATCAGGTCGCTGATCATCTTGAACTGCTCTTCGTCGGATGCCGCGGCCAGTGTCTCCAACTGCTCGCGGTCCAATTCGCCGTCGACGCCGTAAGTCTTCTTGGCGAAGGTTTGGTAGCGCTCGATCCGCCGCACCCGCTCCTCGGGGCTGTTGTCCTCGCCCTGCGTCGGAATGGCCAGATCGATCAGGCCGACCACGCGCACGTCCGCGCCCTCGGCCCGCAGCAGTTGCGCGGTCTGCATGGCCAGCACCGCGCCCAGCGACCAGCCGTACAGCACGAACGGCCCGTCACCCTGGAGCTTGCGCAGCTCGGGCAGGTATTGGCGGGCTCGTTCCTCGATGGAACCGTCGACCCGTTCCAAGCCGTACATCGGCGTGTCGGCGGGCAGACGCTTCAGCAGAGGCTCGTACACCAGCGTGTTTCCACCGGACGGATGGAACACGAATACCGGAACCGCGTTCGAGCCCTCCGCGCGAGCCCGAAGCGGACGCACGAAACCGTCCACATCCGCGCCGCTGTCCTGCAGGTTGCGAACGATGTCGGAGAGCTGCTCGATGGTCTCGCAATCGAGCACGTCGTCCACGGTGACCTCGGCCTTGACCCGCTCGGTCAGGCGCGCGGCCAGCTTCTCCGCGGTGTCCTCGTCGAGGATCGGCAGCGTGTTGAAGATACCTCCGGCCGACTTACCGGTAACCACCGCCCAGGTGGCGAAGGTCAGGCGCTCGGCGGCGTCGCGCGGCGGGACGTCGTCCTCGTCGGCGGGCTGCTTGGCAGCGCCGCCGAACACGGCTGCGGGCGCGGCAGCAGGCTCGGGGGCGGGCGCCACGGCTTCGGGCACAGCGCTTTCCGGCGTCACGGAATCCGTCGGCGCGTCAGCCGGTGCTGCCTCGGGCGCGTCGGTCGTCTTGCCGGTGACCGCCTCGGGCGCGTCGGTCGTCTTGCCGGTGACCGCCGCGACCGGGTCGGCCCCGGTGGCCAGCGCCGCGCGGGCCGTGGCGATGAAATCGGAGTCGACGGCCAGCTCGCCGGTACCGCCCGCGGCCTTGTCTGCGGCCTGCTGATCCGCCATCGCCTGCACCTCGTCGCGGTGCTCGATCGCGTACCGCAGCACCTTGCCGACCTCGTGCAGGCTCGCGTCCCGCACAGCCTGTACCTGCAACTGCGGGATGTCGAACTCGTACTCGACCCGGTTCTTGATGCGCATCGCCATCAGCGAGTCCAGACCGAGTTCCATCAGCGGGATCTCCATCGGAAGATCCTCGACCGCGTAACCCATGGACTCCGCGACGATCAGCGCGAGCCGCTCCTCGACGGTCTGCGTGCCGTTCGGATCCCACCGGTCGCCGAAGGTTTCCACGACCTCGATGTCGGCGTCGCCCTGGGGCTGCGCGGCGGGCACCGGGACCGTTTCGATCGCAACAGGTTCCGGCAGCGGAGCACCGGAGGTGACCACGGCGTCGAACACCAGGCGGAAGGCGCTGCCCTCCTTGGCATGCACCTGCACCGAGGCGCCGCCGGGATGCGGGGTGAGCGTGGTGGTGAGCGTGCCCGCGGCCGGGATCGGCGCGTGCGGGATGGACGCGCCCAGCGACACGTCGCTGAGCACCTGCGCCGCCGCGGCGCGCACGAGTCCGGCGAGATCGGTCACCGAGGAGGCCTGGACCTCCCAGACGTGCCTGCCGTCCGGCAGCGCCACGTGCGCACCGGGAACCCGGCCGTTGCCGCCCGAGGACAGCTGGACCTTCGGCCAGTACTCCTTGCGCACGAACGTGGTACGCGGAACGTCGGCGTACTCGCCTGCACCGAGCAGCGAGAACAGATCCACCTTGTGCCCGTGGACATAGAGCTGGGCGAGCGCGGCGATCACACCGGCGGACTCGTCTTCTTTGCGCTTGAGCGTGGGGATGAGCTGCGCGTCGTGCACGCCCGCGGCGAAGGTGGTGCCCAGCACCTGCATCAGCGCGACGGAATTCGGCGCCAGCTCCAGGAAGGTCGTGTGCCCCGCGTCCACGGCGAGCTTCACCGCGTTGGTGAAGTACACGCTGTGGCGCATGTTCTTGACCCAGTAGTCCTCGTCGTGGATCGGGTCGTGACCGGAGCGGAAGAACTCTTCCTTGTGCACCGTCGAGTACAGGCCGGTCTTCAGCTTGGTCGGCTCGATACCGGCCAGCTCCGCGGCCAGCTCGCCGAGCAGCGGATCCATCTGCGAGGTGTGGCCCGCACCGCGGGTCTGCAGCACCCGGGCGAACTTGCCCGCCGCCTCCACCCGGGCGACGATCGCCGCGACCTGGTCCTGCGGACCGCCGATCACCGTGTTCGTCGGCGCGGCGTACACCGCGACCTCGACGTCCGGGTATTCCGGCAGCAGGTTCGCGACGTCCTCGGCGCTGTACTCGATGAGCGCCATGTTGCGCACATCGTCGTCGCTGATCATCTGCTCGCCCTCGCCCATAAGGCGGGAGCGAGCGCAGATCACGCGCACCGCGTCCTCGAGCGAGAGACCACCGGCGATGTACGCGCCGGCGACCTCGCCCATGGAATGACCCACCACCGCATCGGGTTCCGCGCCGTGCGCGCGCAGCAGCGCCGCCAGGCCGACCTGGATGGTGAAGATGCCGACCTGCGAGGTGCCGACGTTGTAGTCCTGGCTGTCGTCGAGGAACAGTTCGCGCACCGAATATCCGGCCTCGTCCTGCACCAGCTCGTCGACCTCGTCGACGGCCTTCGCGAAGATCGAGTTCTCCAGGTACAGCTGCTTGCCCATCTTGCGGTGCTGCGCGCCGAAACCGGCCAGCACCCACATCGGGCCCATGGCCGCGGGCGCGTCGGCGGTGAAGACGCCGGTCCCCGGCTTGCCCGCCGCGATGGCGCGCAGTCCGGCGATCGCCTCTTCGTGCGTC
Source organism: Nocardia sp. NPDC051929 (assembly GCF_044548645.1). NCBI lineage: Bacteria > Bacillati > Actinomycetota > Actinomycetes > Mycobacteriales > Nocardiaceae > Nocardia > Nocardia sp. NPDC051929. The sequence goes on from NZ_JBIUCG010000013.1 coordinate 54,047, forward strand.
TTCGCCAGCACCACGCCGCGCGAACGCCAGTGGCTGCGCTTGGCCAGCGACCGCGCCACATCGGCGAGCGGAGTCTGCGCGCCCGCCTCGGATTCCAGCCAGTCGGCCAGCTCGGCGGCGGCACGACGACGCCGCGAAGGCAGATAACCCGACACGGGCAGGATCTGGGGCAGCGGCTCGGTGCGCTCGGCGGTCCATTCCGCGTCGGCTTCGGCCGCCTCGGCCACGGCGTCGCCTGCCGCGGATTCCGTCTCCGCGTCGGCGCTCTCCGCCACCGCGTCCTCGTCCAGCCGGGCCTCGAGTTCGGAGAACGGAGCCTCGGTCTCGGTCGCGGTCGGTACGTACTCCTGGACGACGACGTGCGCGTTGGTGCCGCCGAATCCGAAACCGGAGATGCCGATGGTCGCCTTGCCGCTGTAGCGGGGGAACTCGGTGGGCTCGTCGACGATCTTCAGGTGCGCCTGATCCCACGGGATGTACGGGTTCGGTCCGGCGTAGTTGATGTTCGGCGGAATGACGTTGTGCTGCAACGACATGATCACCTTCGCCAGGCTCGCCGCACCGGCGCCGGATTCCAGGTGGCCGAAGTTGGTCTTGGCCGAACCGAGCAACGCGGGCTTGTCGGCCGCACGTCCCCGGCCGACCACCCGGCCGAGCGCGTCGGCCTCGATCGGGTCGCCGATCAGGGTGCCGGTTCCGTGCGCCTCGATGTAATCCACCGCCGACGGCGCGATGCCCGCGTCCCGGTAGGCGCGACGCAGCACTTCTGCCTGGGCGTCGGGATTCGGGGCGAGCAGACCGTTGGACCGCCCGTCGTTGTTCACCGCGGAGCCCTTGATCACGGCGTAGATCGTGTCGCCGTCGCGTTCCGCGTCGGCGAGCCGCTTCAGCACCACCAGACCGCCGCCCTCGGAGCGGACCATGCCGTCGGCGTCGCTGGAGAATGCCTTGATGTGCCCGTCCTTGGCGACGCCGCCATTGGCGTCGAAACCGAGCGTGGCCATCGGCGCGAGCAACATGTTCACGCCACCGGCGAGCGCCAGATCGGCGTCACCGCTGCGCAGCGCCTGCACCGCCTCGTGCACCGCGACCAGCGTCGAGGAGCAGGCGGTGTCGACGGCCACCGACGGACCGCGGAAGTCGAAGAAGTAGGAAACCCGGTTGGGGATGATGGACGTGACGCTGCCCATGATCGCGTAGGCCTCGGCCGATACCGGCACGTTCGGATCGCGTTCGCTGCCGAGGCCGAGCGCCGCGAGCAGCATGAAGTCGTTGCCCGACGAGCCGATGAACACGCCGACCGGCTCGCCCTTGAGTTCGCTGGCCGGAATCCTGGCGTGCTCCAACGCCTCCCAGGTCAGCTCCATCATCAGGCGCTGCTGCGGATCGACCCGCTCGACCTCGACCGGCGACATGGCGAAGAACTCGGCGTCGAAACCCTTGACGACGTCCTGATCGAGATAGCCACCCCTGGTGTTGGCGTTCTCGACCGCTTCCGCCAACTGCGGCTCGGCCAGGAACTCCGACCAGCGCCCTTCGGGCCGCTCCCGGATGCCGTCACCGCGTCCGATGAGAAATTCCCACGTCGACTCCGGAGTGTCGCCCGCACCGGGCAGCCGCGTCGACAGACCCACGATCGCGATGTCGTGTGCCTCACCCGGCGCGTAGCCCGCCGTGTAGAAGGCGTCGTCGGACGACTCCGCGGGCAGCTCCGGCTCGCCGTTGATGATCCGCTCGGCCAGCGAGGCGATGGTCGGATGCTGGTACACGATCGTCGCGTTCAGCATCACGCCGGTCAGTTCCTCGATGTCCCCGCCGAGGGCGATGGCGTCCCGCGAGGCGAGCCCGAACTCCTCCATCGGCCGGTCCACGGTGATCTGCTCGATCGGTTGCCCGGTCGCCTCGGAGACCCAGCGCCGCAGCCACTCACGCAGCTCCGCCACCGACATGTCGGTCTGCGCGCCGCCCTTCGCGGACTCGGCCGGGGCCGCCGCGTCGGCGACGGTCTCCACGGGTGGGGCGTCGGTCGTCTGGGTGGGCGTGCCCTCGTTGTCAGCCATCAATTCCTCAAGCTACCTGTCTGCGTACCGGGCGTACCGTGTTTGATGCTCGGCGCTCGAGAAGCTCGGCGCCGAGCGTCGATGGTCGGTCCGAGGCCGCCCCTGGCAATTACTCTTCCGGTGCATCGGGGAAAGCCTGCTGGGTGTAACCACCCCGCAGCGTTCCCTCCAGATAGGCCGCCCGGCAGGCGCGGCGGGCGATCTTGCCGCTGGAGGTGCGCGGGATCGATCCCGCTGGCACCAGCAGCACGTCTCGAACGGTCACGCCGTGGCGCTGGGAGATCGCCGCGCGCACCGCGTCGGCGATCGGCAGCGGATCGGCCTTGCCCGCACCGGGACCGCGCTCACCCACGATGACCAGCTGCTCGGACGCGTCGTCGGCGTCGAACTGCAGGCCGGAGTGGCTGCCCTGCTCGAACACCTCGGCCGGGAGCTGGTTGGCGGGCACCGAGAACGCCGCCACGAAGCCGGGACGCAGCGCGGTGCTGGCCTCCTGCGCGGAGAACTCGAGATCCTGCGGGTAGTGGTTGCGACCGTCCACGATCACCAGGTCCTTGACCCGGCCGGTGATGTAGAGCTCGCCCTCGAAGTACACGCCGTAGTCGCCGGTGCGCATCCAGTTCGCGTCCGGCTCGGTGCCCTCGGCGTGGCTGCCTTCGGACAGGCGCTCGGTGACCTTGTTCTGGAACGTCGCCGCCGTCTCGTCGGGACGGCCCCAGTAGCCGATGCCCATGTTGTTGCCGTGCAGCCAGATCTCGCCGACGTGCCCGTCGGGCACCTCGCGACCGCCGCCCGACTCCACCGACTCCGGATCGATGATCGTCGCCCACTGCGAGAGCGCGATGTAGCCGCAGGACACCTGCGCGATCGCGTTCTCGTGACCGGGGTCGACCTTCACCATGCGGCCCGCGTTGAGTTCCCTGCGGTCGACGTAGGTGACCTTGGCCTCGTCCTCGGCCTTGGTGGCGGAGACGAACAGCGTGGCCTCGGCCATGCCGTAGCAGGGCTTGATGGCGGTCTTGGGCAGCCCGTAGGGGGCGAACGCCTCGTTGAACTTCTTCATCGACGAGGTGGTCACCGGCTCACTGCCGTTGATCAGGCCGATGACGTTCGACAGATCCAGCGACTCGCCGTTCTTCGGCAGACCGCGCGCCGCGGCGTGCTCGAAGGCGAAGTTCGGTGCGGCGGCGAAGGTTCCGGCGCCGTCGGAAACCGCGGCCAGCTCCTTGATCCACCGGTAGGGGCGGCGCACGAACGCGCTCGGCGACATGATGGTGATGTACTTGCCGCCCACCGCGGGCAGGATCACCGTCAGCAGGCCCATGTCGTGGAACAGCGGCAGCCAGGTGACGCCGCGTGAGTTCCAGTCCAGGTTGATCGCGTCGACCATCTGCAGCAGGTTGGTGCCCACCGCGCGGTGCGTGATCTCCACACCCGCGGGCACCCGGGTGGACCCCGAGGTGTACTGCAGGTAGGCGATGTCGTCGATCGCGATGTCCGGGCGCACCCAGCTCTCGCCGACGCTGTCGGGAATCGCGTCCACCGCGATGATGCGCGGGCGCTGGGCGGCGGGCAGCGAGCGGAAGAACTGCCGGACCCCGGCCGCGGAGGAGCTCGCGGTCAGGATGGCCGAGGGCTCACAGTCGCCGAGCACCGCGTGCAGGCGATCGGTGTGGCCCGGCTCGTCCGGGTCGAACAGCGGGACCGAGATGGTGCCCGCGTAGATCGCGGCGAAGAAGGAGATCACGTAATCCAAGCCCTGCGGCGCGAGGATCGCGACCCGGTCACCCGGGTTGGTCACCTGCTGCAGTCGAGCGGCCACCGCGCGCAGCCGAATACCGAACTCACGCCACGTCAACTCCTGCGCCTCACCGTCGCGCTCGCGCGAGTAGTCGATGTAGCGATACGCCAGGGTGTTCGCGTCGTTCCGGGTGTGCTTCTCGACGTGATCAACCAGGGTGTGATCCTCGGGAATGCGGATGTTCCCGGTTTCGTCCAGGTAGTCGTCGAAAGTCTCTTCCATTCCTTCTTCTCCTCCGAGGCACACGCAGCAAGACGGCGAGATCGCCGCTTTTACCTGTGAGGCCCCGACTCGCTTTCGCCCGCGGGTGCTCCAAGTGCAGAGCCAGCCTGCAGATTTTGTGCGGTCTGCGCGGTGACCGCTTATCGGCTAGATGTACTCAAACCAGAGTCATGTTACAGAGAAGACCGGCTCACTCGTCCCGCAGCAGGGGAATAACGGGGGCGAACGCGTCCATCTGGGTGGGGAATACACCGACATAGGACATCGAGGTGAGCTGCCGCACACGGCGGATCTGCTCGGCGATCTCCTCGAATGTTCCGATCGCCACGTAGGGCGAGTTGAGGATGTCCTCGACGGACAGCTGCACATCGACCTCCAGGTTCGGGTGCAGTCCCCGGTCCAACGCCGACAGCGCCATCTCCGCGGTCTTCTCGCGATCGTCGGTGATCACGATCGCGGTGATGGCCCAGTTCAGCTCGATGTCGGCGAACCGGTCACCGGCGGCCTCCTTGATCAGATTCACCTTTTCCACGGCCTTCTCGATGGTGATACCGGAGAGCAGGCCCTTGCCGTTCTTGGTGGTCACGGGAACGACGGAGACGATGTCGGCGTGCTTGGCGGCCAGCCGCAGCATCTTCGGACCGCCGCCGCCGGTGCAGATCGGGGGGCGTGGGCCCTGCCGCGGCCGTGGGGTCCCCTTGACGCCGCGGACCTGGTAGTGCTTGCCCTCGAAGGTGCACTCCTGGCCGCGCAGCAGCACGTCGAGAATGGTCAACGACTCGTCCAACTTCTCCAGCCGGACACCGGGCGACTCGTACGGGATGCCCGCGTTCTCGAACTCCTCCTTGATCCAGCCCGCGCCGACGCCGACCTCGAGCCTGCCCTTGGACAGCACGTCGATGGTCGCCAGATCCTTGGCCAGCACGACGGGGTGGCGGAAACCGTTCGCCAGCACCGACGTGCCGAGCCGGATCTTCTCGGTGGCCTGGGTCAGCGCGCCGAGCGCGGCGATCGGCCCGATCTGCTCACCGAGGTGGTCGGGCACCACGAAGGTGTCGAAGCCGTACTCCTCGGCCTGCTGAGCGGTCTGCACGAACTTCCGCGCGCCGCCCTCCTGCTTGTTTCCTTCCCCGGCCGCCGCGAAGCGGAACGGGCGCAACGGAGTGCCCAGCGCGGACAACGCAGCATCCGCGTCACGGCTCGCCGTGGTGGCCGGTGCGGCGGCTTCTGTCATGAACTCATGCTCCTGGCTGTAAGGAAAATACGGGCGCGACGCCCGCTTCGGGTCCGTGCTGGGGTGGTGCCCGGCGTCGCGATCACCAGCGCACTTTACAGCGTGCTACCCAACTCGAGTTGCGCTTGTCACGCCAATCGGGTGCGGGGTATCTCACGGCCTGTGAATTTTCACGAATGAGCCGGATGCGGCGCTGTCTCGATGAGTCCGGCCGCCCAGTTCGCCGTCCACTGCGTCGCGGTGTTGCCGTCGCCGTCGACGACGAAACTGTTGTAGAGGGTGTGCACCGGGTTTCCCGCGGCCCGGACCAGCGTGTTCACGCTGCCCAGGATGTTCCACGGACTCAGCGCCTCCCGGGGTGCGTCGCAGATCAGATCGCCGGGCGCGCACATGGTGTAGGTGCGACCGGCCAGCGTGCCGAAGCCCCCTTGACGCGGACCGGTCATCGTGATGCCGGGCACGTTCAACCCCTTCAGCGCGACTTCGGCACCCACACCCGGCGGCGGGGTGCCGATCTGGATCGCCTGGCCCGGGCCGTTGTCGCCGGTACGGCGTCCGTCGGCGATCAACGTCACGCCCAGCACCAGATCGGCGGGCACCGGGCCCGCGCCCGCACCGATCTGCGCGGCGACGTCACCCGCGATCACCGCGCCCTGGGAGAACCCCGCGAGCACGTAGGTGGTCAGCGGGCACTCCTGGTGCCGCGCGGCCATGGCGTCGACCATCCGCTGGGTGCCCTCGGATCGGCTGTTGTTGTACGACTGCTGGCCGTCCGGCGGGATCGCGATCGGATTGGAGAACTGCGCGACGTACGGGACGGTGTACACGTCCACCCGCTCGCTCGGGAACCGCTGGGTGATCGGGCCGGAGACGTTGAGCATCAGCGACACCGGGTTGGCGGTCGGATTGTGCGGATCGTCGGCGCTGTTCGACTCCCACGTGCCGGGCACCGAGATCATCTGCACATCCGGACAGCTCGAGGGCTGCGACGTCGGGCGTTCCGGCGGTTTCGGCCCGGGGCCGGGCGGGCGCAAACGCCCTGCTAGCAGGTACCACAGCAGCAGGACCACCAGGATGATCAGCAGGATGCCGCCGATCACGAGCAGGCATCCCGCCGGCTTGGACCGGCGGGAGGTCGAACGGACGCGCGAACTCACTGGCAGTACGTGGCGCGAGCGGTGGAGATGTAGATCTGCCCGGCCTTCTCCACCGGCATCTTCGCCGGGTCGAAGGACGGATCCGAACCTGCCATGGCGTTGACGAAGGTCATCAGATCCTGATCGGACGCGCCCGCGGCGGTGCCCTGGCAGACGTACGCGCCGATGCTCAGCGCGATGTCCGGGCTTGACGGGGTGACACCCTGCTTGGCCAGCTCATCCAGGAACTTCTTGTCCTTGTCGGTGAGCTTCGAGGTGTCCGCGGGCGGGACGGCTTCGGTCGGCACCGGCTGCGGACGCTCGGGCGCCACCGTCGTGGTGGGCTGCTCCGGCGCGGGAGCGGGCTGGCCGGTTTCGGCGGGTGTCGAAGCGACCGGCGACGTGGTCGCCGCCGCTGCCGTCGTGGTGCGGGTAGGCGATGGCGTGCTCGTCGCGGTCGAATCATTGTCGCCGCACGCGGCGAGCAGGCCGGTTGCGGCAATCGCCACAACCACGCCGAATACCTTTCCACGGGTCCGATGCATGAATTCTTGTCCTCGATCTGTCACTGAGCGGGGTCGGGTCGCCCACCAGGCTAGCTGGGTCCGATTTGCAGCGCCTGCGGCGCTGCGTGTTCGCGGCCCCTTTATGGCTCGCGTCCGAGCGACCGCCGCTGGCGACTTCGTCGCGGACGCGGCGGTCACTCGGACGCGAGCCGGGCCGCGAACGGCGCATGCTCGGTCTCGCTTCGCTCGAAACCGGGAGCTGCGCCGACGTGCTCGTATACATGTCAGCTCACCAACCGATGCATGCTTCCCGGCACTTGGCCAAGGCCCGACGCACAACTTCCACCTGGCCGGGCGGGCGACGCCGTAGCCGCCGAACTGGCCGAACCGAACCAGGTGGCGCACTCGCGGCAGCTGCCGATGCGGCCGACACAGGTCGCAAGGCGGGTGATGGTCCACCCGCCGACGACAGCGGAGCGAACACTGTGTGCGCTGCGCTGACCGAGCCGGGACCGGCAACCCATTCGTGCGGTCGATCCGGAAGCCGCGCACGACCTGACCGCAGGCGCATCCGCTAACACGTGGCGCGGGTCGGGCAGGTCGGGTGAGAGCGCGCGGGCTGCCGTGCACCGGTCGCACTCAAAGCGCGTGCAGTTCCGGTTTGCCGTCGCGCAGCGTGATGAAACCTCCCTGGAAGTTCTGCTGCACGCCGTCGGAGATGGGGAACTCGTCGCCGGTGGGGAAGCCGAGTTTGCCGTTCTCGTAGCCGACGTCGCGCCAAGCATCCAGTATCGGGCCGTTGCGGACCGCCCAAGCGCCGGACACCGGGCTCCAGTAGATGGTCCCGCCTTCGAATCGGCTGAAGCGGCCCGCGTCCTTCACCGTCTGCTCTTCGGCGACCGGGAAGCCGAGCGGACTGTTCTCGAAGCCCAGCTGGGCGTACTTGCCGAGGATCAGGCCTTGGACGCGGTGCACGCCGGTGGCCTGGCTGTAGTAGAACGGACCGTTCTCGAAGGCTTGCACGGCGCCGTCGCGACTCGGTGTCTTGGCCTCCGGCGCTGTCGGGTAACCGGCGGGACCGCGTTCGAACCCCTGCTTGCCCCACTCGTCGTAAATTGCGCCACGCACCATTTGAGCTCCGGTCTGCGGCGTCCAGTACAGCGCGCCGTGCTGGAAGGCCTGGAACCGGCCGCGGCCGTCCTCCAGCGCGCGTTCCTCGCCCGTCGGCAGCCCGAGCGGTCCGGTAGGTCCTCCCGCCGCCTGGTAACCGGGCCCGAATACGCCGCCGACCGGGTAAGCGCCACTGTCCGGCGTGAAGAACACCCGGCCGCCCTTGAAGTCCTGCGCGGTGCCTCCTGCCACGGCGTACTCCCCGGTGAGGCAGTCACCGAGCCAGCCCGCCGCGGCTGCTACCGGGCCGATCGCGCCGCCCGGCTGACAGGCGGGCTTGCCCTGATCGACACCGAGCGCGGACGCGGCCTGGGTCCAGGACTGACGCATCTCGAAGTCCCAGTACGGCCAGGAATGGGTGCCGGACGGGCGATAGTTCACCTGCGCGGGAATGGCCAGCTTGGACAGCTTGGTCACGAAGTTCTGCGAAGTGAGCCGGGAGAGGATCTCCAATCCCATGCCCGCGATGTTGGTGCTCACCCCAGGAATGCCGAGGGCGTGGTCATAGGGACCGATCGCGCCGCTGCCGCTGGAGACGTAGAGACTGACTCCTCGCAGCTTGTCGGCCAGCACGTACGGGTCGTGCGCCTCCCACTCCGGGTCCGTCTGCCTGCCCCACATGGCGGCGGAGTCGAAGCCGCCCGCATCCCGCATGGCGAACTCGATGGCCTGCGGCATGCCCAGCGTCGTCGTGGTCAGGAAGCCCGAATACGACGCGGCGTGCCGTACGAAGCCCGGATTGCGGGCGGCGAGGAACATCGCGGCCGTGCCACCCATCGAGAGGCCTTCCACGCCCCGCACGGGTGTCGCACGCCAATGACTCTCCAGCAGCGGCGGAAGCTCCTTGGTGAGAAAAGTCTCCCACTTGTAGGTACGGCCGTTGTCCGGCTGGAGCCAGTCGGCGTAGAAGCTGGCCTGCCCACCCACCGGCAGCACCACGGTGACGTTCTTGTCGGCGAAGAAATCGACCGCCCCCGCCTCCTTCGTCCAGCCGCTCTCGTCGTCGGTCGCGCGCAGACCGTCGAGCAGGAACAGGACGGGGAATCTGGCCTCCGGGTGGGCGTTCCAGTCTCTGGCCAGCAGCAACTGGACCTGGATCGGCACTCCCATGGACGGCGAGGTCACCCACAGCGCGACGCGACGGTCGCTGAGCCACTGGACCTTCTCCAGCGCGGGCGCGGCCACGGCCGCCGCTGGCTCCGCGACGGCGGGAGCCTCGACGGACACGCTCGCGGCTAGCGGGATCACCATCGTGGCGGCGACCAGCATGAGCCGCTCGCGTGCCGAACGCGCGACGAGACGCCCGCGTATGCCACAGCTACCGCGTGTAATCCCTGCCACAAAAGCTTTGTACTCCCGTTATAGCGACGTTTACGGGAGACACGCGCTGCACAGCAAACAATGTTCGCTGTCACGCGATCATAGCTGCCCCCGAACGCAATTCAGGCCGCACCGAATCGGTGCGGCCTGAATGCGACGAGGTGGATCAGATCACCAGGCGCCGGTGGCGTCCAGGATCATGTTGCGCGAGGCGAACAGCTCGCCCTCCCAGTACTTCCAGGAGTGGGTGCCCGCGGCCGGGAAGTCGAACCGGGCCGGGATACCCAGCGAGTTCAGGCGGGCCTGGAACGCGCGGGTGTTCACCAGCGACAGGGCCTCCAGCGCCATCCCGTTGCCGGTGTTGAACACGCCGACCGCCGAGTTCGGCTGGTCGTACTGACCCGGCAGGCCGCTGGCGGCCGAGATGTACATCGGCAGGCCGCGCAGCTGCGGCGCGAAGACGAACGGGTCCATCCGCAGCCACTGCGAGCTCCACGGCGCGGCCATCGCGTCGACGTTGTAGCGGCCCGCGTCCAACATCGCGATGCGGATCGCCTCACGCATACCCGGCGCGGAGATGTTCAGGTAGCCCGAGTAGGAGGCGGCGAACTTGAACTGGTCGCGGTGGTAGGCCGCGAGAGCCAGCGCCGCGCTACCGCCCATGGACAGGCCGACGACCGCGTTGTTGGTGCGCGAGACGCCGTAGCCCTCCAGGAAGGCGGGCAGCTCCTTGGTGAGGAAGGTCTCCCACTTGTAGGTGGTCTTCTGGCCGTTGGTGTTCGACGGCGCGTACCAGTCGGTGTAGAAGCTGGACTGGCCACCGACCGGCATCACCAGGGTGATGTTGTCGTTGCCGAACTGCTGCAGCGCGTTGGTCTCGAACGTCCAGGCGTTGCGGTCGTCGCGGGCGCGCAGACCGTCGAGCAGGTACAGCGCCGCGTTGCCGCCGCGTGCGGCCCACTGCACCTGCACCTTGATCGGGCCCATGCTGGACGGGACCATCAGGTCCTCGAAGCCGCCCGCGGGCGCCCGCAACACCGGCGTGTGCACCGACGGCGCCGCTGCGGCGAGAGTCGGGGTTGCCAGGCCTGCGGCGATCGGTAGCGCCAGCGCGGCGGCACCGACAGCCAGAATTCGATTACGCCAACCGCGAGCCGCGCCTCGCCGTCCCGACTGTGTTCTCTTCGGCGCGGCCGCCCTGCCGAAACGCATGAATCCTGCTCTCTTTCTGCTGTTGTGGTGCCACTCGCCGCCCGAGGGGCGAAGCGGCACCCGTGTTGCCAACGAGACGCGCGTCACGGACATGGTCCCGACAATCCGATACCCATGACGGCGCTACAACGATCTGGTCACACTTGCGCTCGCTGGACGATATTCGACGCCCCCCGCTTTAGCAAGATCCGGGGCTTTCCACTGGCCGAAATCCATCCGTTCACGCAAGGTAATGGTGCGGTGACCTTATCGCGTTCTCGCGGTGATGTCGTGTTGGAACGCAAGATATTCGCGCTCCTGGCGGGAACTGTCACCGACCCGAGATCTTCGCAATCCCGGCACCCCAGCGGCCTCCCCGCAGGCCTTCGGCGCCTCCGAGCAACGAGGCAGAGGCCACCCAGACCAGTGACCGAACCGTGATCGGAACCGAGATCTGCCGTGATAGCCACAGATGCGACTTCGGGCAAACAGCCCCGAGCACCGTTGACCACACGACAGTGATCATGCAGCAAACATTGGGTCGGATGCCCGGACTTCCCCCGCGCCGCCCCCGCATAACCCCCTACTACCTACCCCCACTCCCCCAAGCTGGCGGCCACGAGAACGCCTCCCTGTTCAAAACGACCACTACGCAGCCCGCAACGGCCAGGAAGACAACTGCACAAACCGCGAACAAATGCCCCCGCCAATCCCCCCGCACACCAGAAAGCGCAAGTTTCCCACACACTGACCCCCCCGGGTGCGAGTCTTACGAGCGCCGTTCGCGGCCCGGCTCGCGCCAGAGTGGACGAAGCGCATGCGCCGCAGGCGCGAGACTCGTCCGCTCTGACGCGAGCCATAGGGGCCCGCGAACACGCGGCGCCGCAGGCGCCGCCAAAGGATTCAGCCGATGTTCGCCGACATATCCGGGATCATTCGCATGGCCTCGTCAGCCCAGTTGTTCCAGGCGTGAATACCGAACGGCGGGAAGGAGTAGACGGCGTTGCCGCCACCCAAGGTCGCCATCCGGACCTGGAACGCGCGAGTGTTCGCCAGCGCCAGGCTTTCCAGCCCCATGCCGTTGAGGGTGCCGAAGCTCGGCGGGTCGCCGGCCGAGGGCAGTCCGCTGGCCGCGGCGATCCACAGGCGGGTGCCGTTGCGGATCAGGTTGGGCGCGAACACGAAGGGGTCCATCCGCAGCCACTGCGGGCTCCACGGCGGCGCCATCGCGTCGACGTTGTAGCCGCCCGCGTCCAGCATGGCGGCGCGGATGGCCTCCCGCATACCCGGCGCCGAGTTGTTCAAATAGCCGGAGAACGACCCCGCGAAGCTGAACTGGTCCGGGTGGTAGGCCGCCAGGGTGAGCGCCGCGCTACCGCCCATCGACAAGCCGAAGGCGCCGTTGCGGTTGGGGTTGAACCCCAGCCGATCGCGCAGCGCCCAGCGCAGGTTGTTGGTCAGGAAGGTCTCCCACTGATACCGGTAGCTCTTGCCGGGCCCGCCCGCGAACCCGTCCAGCCCGCCGGAACCGGTGCTGGAGCCCGCGCCCGCCGGGACGCCGAAGAACTCGCTCGGCGCGATCCAGTCGGCATAGAAGCTCGACATGCCACCGACCGGCATGACCACGTTGATGTTCTGGCTCGCCAGGACTTGCGGGATGTTGGTCTCGATTTCCCAGCCGTTCAGCGTCTCCGGCGCCCGCATGCCGTCCAGCACATAGGCGACGCGATTGGTGTTGCCGTCGGCGGCACGCAGGATCCGGGTCTTGATCGGACCCATGCCGGAATCGACCCAGAAATCGAAGGCCGCGGGGTCGAACGCCGCCGACGCCGTGGCGCCCACGCCCGCGACGGTCGCCCCGAGCGGCAGCAGCATCGCCGCGGCGATGCCGAGGGCGGACCGCCGCAACCACGAACCGGCTACTCGGGGCCTCTGGGGCCAGCGCTTCCCGCGCGCACTACGCATCACATCGACCTTTCCCTCAGGCGGCCCGGTCTGGCAAACTATTAGCAATCCCAACCGGCCCCTCGTCGGACACCAAGACGAGACGCCCACCAAGAAACCGGACGAATCGACCTTGGTGCATGCTGTTCGGGTATCAATTGGAAACGAATGCCTTCATGTTGCTGGATGGTGATCCAGACCACAACTACCGAAGCCGTTTTCTCTTCGTATTCGTTGCCGAAGTACCCGCGGACGACCGGGTAAACGCCGAAAAGGCCGCTCCGCGCCGATGGCGCGAAACGGCCTTTCCTCGCTATGGCCGGGCTACTACCCGATGTTCGCGGACAGATCCGGGATCATCCGATAGACCTCATCGGCCCAGTAGTTCCAGTTGTGCACACCCACGGCCGGGAAGTCGTAGGTGACATTGTTCGCGCCCAGGGTGAGCATGCGAACCTGGAAGGCGCGGGTGTTGGCCAGGGCCAGCGTTTCCAGACCCATCGCGTTGAGCGTGTTGAAGCTGATGCCGTCCGCCCCGCTGGGCAGACCACTACCGGCGGAGACCCACAGGCGAGTGTTGTTCGCCTTCAGTCGCGGCGCGAACACGAACGGGTCCATCCGCAGCCACTGCGGGCCCCACGGCGGCGCCATCGCGTCGATGTTGTAGCCGCCTGCGTCCAGCATCGCCACGCGCAGCGCCTCACGCATACCCGGCGCGGAGATGTTCAGGTACCCGGAGTACGAACCGGCGTAACGGAACTGGTCGGGGTGGTAGGCCGCCAGAGTGAGGGCGGCGCTGCCGCCCATGGAGAGACCGAAGATGCCGTTGCCGTTCGGGTTGAACCCGAGGCGGTCGCGCAGCGCCCAGCGAAGGTTGTTGGTGAGGAAGGTTTCCCACTTGTAAGTGCTGGTCTTGCCCGGTCCGCCAGCGGAACCGGTCAGCAGGCCGGAGCCGGAGTTCGCCGAACCGGTGGAGGACGAGCCCGCGCTGCCGAGGCCGAAGAAGTCGCTCGGGCCGTTCCAGTCGGCATAGAAGCTGGACTGGCCGCCGACCGGCATGACCACGTTGATGTTCCACTTGGTCAGCTCGCGCGCGACCTCGGTATCGATCTCCCAGCCACTGAGGTCGTTGCGCGCCCGCATGCCGTCCAGCGCGTACACCACGCGGCCGGTGTTGCCATCGGCGGCGCGGAAGATACGCGACTTGATCGGCCCCATTTCGGAGTCGACCCAGAAATCCATGCCATCCGGATTGAACGCGGCGGACGCCGGGGCGGCAGGGCCTGCCACCGACACCCCGAGCGGTAGCAGAACTGCCAGCGAAACCAGCATGGACCGCTTGAGCCAGGAACCCGCTCTTCGAGAATTAAGACGACGCCCGATCACGCCTCGCATCAGTTTGAACCTTTCGTTTGCACAGCGACAGCGGCAAGCCGTCCACACGGTAACCCGTCGATGCCCACGACCGGTGGACGCCAGGCCGGGCATACGGTCGTAGCGTATATCGGTATCGACACGGTGGCGTTACCAAAAAGAGATAAAGCGGCGTACGCCACTTTATCTACCTCGCACAATGGGGCCATTGGGCCCACCGTGCCCGATGGGCCCAATGTGATTCACGGGATCAGCGCTGCGCGACCGGTCGCGGGAAGGGATCGACCAGTCCGCACCGCTGGATCTCGTACTTCGGGACGCGATCGATGCGGTACTTCGCGAACCGCAACGCGTTGCGCAGGTTGTGCCGGAAACGCTCGAAGGTGAGCGGATCGCGGTAGGAGATCAACAACGCCTGGGTGTCCGGGCAGGACATCGCGGTGCGCGCCTGGGCGACCCACTTCTCGTCCAGGTACCAGGGCATCCACGGTTTCTTGTCCACCATGCCGGTATCGACGACGACCCAGTCCGGGTACAGGCTCTTGTCGTGGCCGATCCGGCCGTCGGTGAGCCGGTCGGTGTGCGCGGCCAACGGGTAGGCCAGACCCATCGGATCGATCACGGGCACGTCCAGCGGAACGTTCATGCTGGTCATGCCGAGATTCAGGAAGTAGACCGTGTGCCCGGCGCCGCCGTCCGGAATCGGCTGGGGCGGCGGAGCGATGTACCAGAACATGAACGACGGCGAGTTGAGCAGCAGACCGCCGTCCGGAGTGCCGGTGATGTCGTTGACCATCGCGCGGATGCGCGGGTAGTCCAAGTAGTCCTCGGCCAGGATCGGGTGGTCGTGCCCGGTGTTGAGCACGTAGTAGACGCGCTCGTCGACGATTCCGGTCGAAGTGATCTTGGTGCCGGTCTTGATCGCGGTGGTGTTCGCCGCGAACAGCGCCCACCCCGCGACGCCGACGAATGCCACCGCCAGCGCCGCGTAGGACCAGTCGGCGGCGGTGGCCGCGCGCACACCGCCCTGCGGCGCCCGGATCGGAATGACCGCGACCGGGAGCAGGAACAGGAACAGCTGGGGCAACAGCATTCGGCCGTGCATGAAGTCGCCGCCGACCCGAAGCGCGTAGATGGTCAGGAGGAACCCGCTGGCGAGAACCGAAGCGACCACAGCGCCCGGCGAGCGCAACCACTCCCGGATCCGGCCGATCGACCAGCCACGCGCGTCTTCGTTTTCGGCACGCGCGTTCCGAGTCGCACCCGTGCGAGCGGCGAGCACACCGGCGATCAGCAATACCAGCAGCGGCGCCCACAGGAAGTACGGACCGACGAGGTCCCAGAGGTAGGTGAAGCCCTGCCCCCACTTGGCGCCGCCCGCGTCCTTCGCGACGGCGGTGTTCGGGTAGGGCAGGCCGTAGTAGCCCATCCGCCAGATCTGGTAGCCCAGCGGCACCAGTCCGGCCACCGCGACGATCACCGCGCGCAGCACGATCGGCCGCAGCCTGCTCTCGGGCATGGGCGCGCAGAAGATCATCAGCAGCGCGAGCGCGCCGACCAAGGTCATCTCGGGCCGGATCAGGGGGGCCAGCCCGGCGAGGAAGACCAGTCCGAGCAGGCCGGGCAGGCGCACCGACTTGGCCTGGCTCCAGCGCATCAACTGCCACCACAGCAGGCCGATCCAGCAGATCACCAAGCCGCTTTCCAGACCCGAGGTGGCGTAGTCGCGGGCCGGGGGCAGTGCGATGTAGACCAGCACGCCCGCGGGCAGCAACAGCCCGGTGCGGGTCCCGCCCCACAGGCGCGCCGAGCCGAGCATGGCGAACACGACCGCGGCCAGCGAGACGGTGAGCGCGACGCCGAGCACCACGTACTCGAGCCGCGCCTGGGTCAGCCAGCTGAAGAACCAGACCAGGTAGGTCCACGCGGTGCTGGTGTTGGTTTCGACGCGCTCGCCCTCGTTGAAGACGGGGCCGTTGCCCGCCAGCAGGTTGCGCACCGTGCGCAACACGATGAGACCGTCGTCGGCGATCCACCGCCGCTGCCAGCCCCCGACCGCGAAAAGAACAACGGTGAGCGTGATCCCACCGACGAACGTGGCTTTGGACAGACGCGCGAACCGCGACGCGGAGCCGGACGACTCATCGGCCGACCGCTCCGCCGCGTATTCCGTTCGCTCCGCCACCAGCATCTCGTCAGGTGAGATAGACAGCGACACCTACCGCTCCGATCCAGGCGATTGCGAGGAACTGCAGGACGCGGTCCCCCAGCGCGATCTCTTCCGGCTCCCCGGCCTCGCCCCCATCGACGTCGACCGCGTAACGCAGGATTGCGATGGTAAACGGGACCATCGAGATCGCGAACCAGTTGGTGTCCTTGATGCCGTCCTGCTGGAACGCCCACAGCCCGTAGAAAACCACCACCGCCGTCGCGGCCAGCGTCCAGATGAAGCGCAGGTAGGTGGGCGTGTAGTACTCCAGCGACTTGCGGATCTTGGCGCCGGTGCCCAGCGCGATCTGCAGCTCCGCGTAGCGCTTGCCCGCCGCCATGAACAGCGAGCCGAAGGCCATGATCAACAGGAACCACTGCGACAGCTCGATGTCGGCCGCCGCGCCACCGGCGACCGCGCGCAGCAGGAAGCCGGAGGACACGATGCAGATGTCCAGCACGGCTTGATGCTTGAGTCCGAAGCAGTAGGCCAGCTGGATGCCGATGTAGACCGTCATCACCACGGCGAGATGCCACGAGGCGAGGAACGAGCCCGCGATCGACCCGGCCAGCAGCAATGCCGACAGCAGGTAGGCCAGGTTCACCGGGACGACGCCCGCGGCGATCGGCCGGAACCGCTTGGTCGGATGCGCCCGGTCGGCCTCCACGTCGAGCGCGTCGTTCACCAGGTAGATGCCCGATGCCGCCATGCAGAACACCACGAAGGCGATGCCGACGTGCGCGAGCACGTCCACGTTGGTCGCCGTGCCCGCGGCCAGCGGAGCGGCGAGCACCAATACGTTCTTGACCCACTGCCGCGGACGGACTGCCTTGAACAGACCGCCGGCCAGCGTCTTGGGCGGGCCCTTGACTACCGCCTCGGCCAGGTCGGCGCCGGTCGGCTCTTCACTCATGTCAACGAAGGCTCTTTCTTGTGCGGTCATTGTCGAGTCTCTTTTCGGCGGCGAGCAGGGCGGCGGCGGACGCGGCGCCGAGCGCGGAACCGGCGAGCACGTCGGTGGGGTAGTGCACCCCGAGGACCACCCGCGAAAGCAGCATCGGGGGGACGAGCACCGCAGGCAAGGGTAGCCCGGTCAATCTGCCGAGCAACACGGCCGCTGCCGTCGTCGAGGTCGCATGCGAGGACGGGAAACTGAGTTTGCTCGGCGTCCCCACGTTGACCTGCACCGACGGATCGTTCGGGCGCGGACGGCGAACGACGCGCTTGATGACGATCGAGGCCGCGTGCGCGCCGACCGCGCCGACCGCGACCCCGGCCCACTGTCTGCGCCGCGGCTTGTCCACCAGCCAGCCTGCGGCGGCGATGCCGACCCAGCCGAGCGCGTGCTCGCCGAAGTGCGACAGGCCACGCGCGGCGGACACCACGGCGGGCTTGCTACCGAGGGTGGCCTGCACCGCGTTGATGATCGCGACCTCCGGCGGCGCCTGCCCGGCAGGCGCGGGGTGCGCGGACACCGGGCCACCGTGACCGTTGGCGCTGTGCAGCGGCGGCTGCACCGCCGCGTCGTCGGCGGCGCTCGCTCCGAGACTCACTGCTGCTCATCCTTCGTGTCGATGCCGAAGACCTTCTCCCACGCCGCGGTGCTGGTCAGCTGCGGGTGGGCGGCGCGGTAGCGCTGCTGCATCTCCGGGAAACGGGCGGCCAGCTCCTTGCGCAGGCGCATGGCTTCCTTGAACAGGCCGAGCGCCTGGCGGGGGTCGCGCTTGCGGTAGACGACGCCGCGGCCGTCGGCCGTGGTGACGGTGACGCCGTCGACCTGCGAGAGCAGGAACCAGCGCGCGTCCAGCGTCGGCACGTTCAGCTGCGGGGTCTCGTGGTGTTCGGTGCGCGCGGAGCGGAAGTTGTGCACCACGCCCTTGGCCAGCCGAGCCACCTTGGCGATCGGATTGGCCGGCTCACCGACCGCCCCGACGCCGATGTGGCTGGCCAGCGGCAGTTCGGTGGACGAGGGCAGGATCACCGCGTCCGGATACTGCTTGCGCAGCTCGTGCACCGCCCCCAGAGCGCTGGGCAGTAGCTGGAACAGCCGTTCCGGGCCTGCGAGGAAATCGCGGATGGCGAGGTTCTGGATCGCGACCGTCGAGTACTCCAGGCACAGCAAATGCTTCAGCGTCGCCTTGATCGTGTTGACGACCATGCCGCGCCCGTTGCCCGGCAGGTGCAGCGAGGCGACGACCAGGCGATTGCGCAAGTGGAAGTACGCCTGCCAGTCGATGGCGTCGTCCTTGTCGCTCCAGGCCATGTGCCACACCGCCGCGCCGGGCAGCGTGACGGTCGGGTACCCGGCCGCGCGAGCACGCAAGCCGTACTCCGCGTCGTCCCACTTCAGGAACAGCGGAAGCGGCTGGCCGAGCTCCTCGGCGACGCGCCGCGGGATGACACAGGTCCACCAACCGTTGAAGTCGACGTCGATGCGCCGGTGCAACAGCTTCGAGTTGTCCCGGTCCTTGAGCGGGTACTTCGAGAAATCGTGGTCGTACTCGACGTTCGGCGCCGCGGTCCACATGAAGATGCCGCGATCGACCACTTCGCCCATGACGTGCAGGTGCGAGCGCTCCTGCAGGTTGAGCATCTGGCCGCCGACCAGCACCGGCGACTTCGCGAAGCGGGCGAAGGCCAGCGCGCGCAGGATGGAGTCCGGCTCGATCTCGATGTCGTCGTCCATGTAGACGATGTACTCGGCGTCGGTGGTCTTCAGTGCCTCGTACATGACCCGGCTGTAGCCGCCGGACCCGCCGAGGTTGGGCTGGTCGTGGATGGAAAGGCGATCCCCGAGCGCGGCCGCCGATTCCGTGAAGCCGGGCTCGTCGACGACCTTCTTCGTGCCCTGGTCCGGGATGATGACGGCCGCGATCTTCTCCAGCACCAGCGGGTCGGAGCCGAGTGCGGCGAGCGTCTTCACCGCGTCGGTGGGCCGGTTGAAGGTGGGCATGCCGACCGCGATGCTGCCCTCTCCGGGCGCCTCGATCGGCGCGTACCAGCCGCCCGACAGCAGCGTGACCGCCGTGTCGGTGGTGATGTCGAACCAGATCCAGCCGCCGTCCTCGAACGGGCCCAGGTCGGTCTCGAATTCGACGACCACCGAGTCGGCGCCGGTCGCGACCGCGAATTCCTTGCCCTGCACGTGGATTCGCGAGCCGTCGGCCTTGGATCGGTACACGTCCACCCGGCCGTGACCGGCCAGTTCCAGCCGCAGCACCACCGAAGACAGGATGCTCCAGCGCCGCCAGTAGCTCGCGGGCAGGGCGTTGAAGTACGTGCAGAAGGAGACCTCGGACTCCGCGCCGATCGACAGCGACGTGCGGGTGGTCGCGTGCGCGCGCCTGGCGTTGGTCTGCGACTCCTCGACGTAGAGCGTGCGCACGTCCAGCGGCTCGCCCGGCCTCGGCAGGATGATGCGCTGCAACAGCGACTTGGCGCGGGTCTCGGTGGTCATGTCTTCCAAAATGGATTGGGAGGTCATTCCGCTCCTAAGCCTCCTGGTCCACGAGCGGCGCACCATCCGCCAGATGCGGGTGCAGCACGTTGTCGAACGTGCTCAGCGCGCTGCCGATCGCCATGTGCATGTCCAGGTACTGGTAGGTGCCGAGACGGCCGCCGAAGACGACCTTCGCCGTGGCGGTCTCCTGCTTGGCCAGCTCCCGGTAGGCCAGCAGTTTCGCCCGGTCCTCCGGTGTGTTGATCGGGTAGTACGGCTCGTCGCCGGTCTGCGCGAATCGGGAGTACTCCCGCATGATCACCGTCTTGTCGGTGGGGTACTCGCGCTCGGGGTGGAAGTGGCGCGGCTCGATGATGCGGGTGTAGGGAACGTCCGCGTCGTTGTAGTTCATCACCGAGGTGCCCTGGAAGTCGCCGAGCGGCAGCACCTCGGTCTCGAAATCGATGGTGCGCCAGCCCAGCTCGCCTTCGCTGTAGTCGAAGTAGCGGTCCAGCGGGCCGGTGTAGACGACCGGCGCGTCCGGGCTTTCGGCGCGCAACTGCTCGCGCACTTCGAACCAGTCGGTGTTCAAGCGCACCTCGATCAGGTCGGAGGCGGCCATGTTCTCCAGCCACTTCGTGTAGCCCTCGCGGGGCAGGCCCTCGTAGGTGTCGTTGAAGTAGCGGTTGTCGAAGGTGTAGCGGACCGGGAGGCGGGTGATGTTGCCCGCGGGCAGTTCCTTCGGGTCGGTCTGCCACTGTTTGGCGGTGTAGTCGCGGACGAACGCCTCGTAGAGCGGGCGGCCGATCAGCGAGATGGCCTTCTCCTCGAGGTTCTGCGCGTCCTTGGTCTCGATCTCCGAGGCCTGCTCCGCGATCAGCGCGCGCGCCTCTTCCGGCGAGAAGTAGCGGCCGAAGAACTGGGAAACCAGGCCGAGGCCCATCGGGAACTGGTAGGCCTGTCCCTTGTGCATCGCGAAGACGCGGTGCTGGTAGCCGGTGAACTCGGTGAACTGGGTGACGTAGTCCCACACCCGCTTGTTCGACGTGTGGAACAGGTGCGCGCCGTACTTGTGGATCTCGATCCCGGTTTCCGGATCCGGCTCGGAGTAGGCGTTGCCACCGATGTGGTGGCGCCGTTCGATCACCAGAACCCGTTTACCCAGCACGGAGGCGGCGCGTTCGGCAACGGTCAGCCCGAAGAATCCGGAGCCGACGACGATCAGATCGAACTGTGAGGCGGAATGGACGGAGGTACCCGGGGACGATGCGACGGTCACGGGAGCCCAGAGTATCGGAAGTCCCCGCCGCGTCCGGGTGGAGTCGGAACTGCGCTCAGCGACACCACTCGCCGCACCCGGTTTCACCTCCCTGACCTCGGTATTTCGCCGGATGTTTGCCCAAATGGACTTCTTTGGCAACTGACCGGTTGTTTACTGCCGCGGCCCAATGAGCGCGCACGGCTCCGGGTGCTCCCGGCCGCCGGAGCCGGTGCGCGCTCGAGTGATCTTCTCGGGACGGGTCTCAGACCGGGAAACCTACGTCGAGCTCCACCTTGTCCCGCTCGGTGTACAGCCGCCAATAGTGATCGCCGAGTTCGTCGCCGCTCATACGGACGATCTCCAGGCCCGCCGGGATCACTTCCGGATTCTCATCGATGATCTGCGCGGCTTTGCTGCCGTCGATCAGCACGCCGATGTTGAGCAAGCCGACGTAGACGCCGGTACCCCGCAATTCCACCTCGAGCTGGCGCAGGTAACCGCGCTGCGCGGCCAGGGCGATGCCGAAGTTGGCCAGATAGGGCGCCACGTAGTGCTCGGACGAACCCGAGGAGAACAGCAGCGCGCCTTCGCCTCGCTCCACCATCTTCGGCGCGAGCGCGCGCGTCACCATGATCGGCGAGTGCAGCTTCAGCGCGATGGGCGCATCGAGGGACGGGATGTCCACCGACAGGGTGTCAGGGATGCGATCGCTCATGTTGCCCGCCGCGCCGTGCATGGCCGCGTCGATCGGCCCGAACGTCGCCTCGATCTTCTCGATCACCCCCGTGACCTGCGCGCCAACGGTGACATCCGCGGGAAAGGCCGCGGCCTCGATGCCTTCGGCCGTCAACTCCTCCGCGTGCCGCCGCGCCTTTTCGGGATCCCGGCCGATGACGGCCACCCGGAAGCCTTCGCGCCCGAATCGGCGTGCTGTGCCGACGCCGAGGCCGGGTCCGTATCCGAAGATCGCGATGGTCTTGGACATTGCCACTCCTGTTAAGTTGAGACATGGTTCAAGTTATGCGGTCGACGCTAGCATTAAGTTGAACCAATGCTCAACATATGCGTGTTGCCCGATTTGTAGGATCGGCCCGTGGACAAGCCGTTACGCAGCGATGCCCAGCGCAATCGGGACGCGCTCGTGACCGCCGCCCGCGCCGTCTTCGAGGAACGCGGTCTCGACGCGCCGCTGAAAGAGATCGCCGCCCGCGCCGGGGTGGCCATCGGCACGCTCTACAACCGCTTCCCGACCCGCGACGACCTCATCGCGGCCGCGGTCGAGGACCGGATCGAAGCGGGCAGCCGTATCGCCGAGAACGCGCTCGCCATCGATGACCCGTGGGAGTCGTTCGTCTACCTGGTGGAGCAGGTGTGCGCTTTGCAGGCCGCCGACCGGCTGCTCAGCGAACTCGCCGTGCGGGCCGCGCCCAGTCCTGCCATCGCGCAGGCCCAGGAATACGGCCACGGCCTGATGCGCCGGATCATCACCCGCGCGCAGGAGGCCGGCGCGCTGCGCGCCGACTGGGTACTCGAGGACATCGCCTTCATCACCTGGTCACACACCAGAATCGTCGAGGCGACCAGTCACATCGCCCCCGAAGCCTGGCGGCGCCACCTCGGTCTGATACTCGACGGCCTGCGCGCGGAGGCCGCCCACCCGCTTCCGGTGCCTCCGATCACGGAGCACCAATTGATGCACGCGCTCGGCCGCGACGACGAAAGTTGATCCGGCGGCCGGTACGCGCACATGCGTACCGGCCGCCGGAGAGTTGTGCTCTACAGCCGCTGCTCGGCGTAGACCTTCATCGCGTCGCGCACGAACTCGGCGGTGCCCGCGCCGTGCACGTCGTAGTTCGCCGCGAAACGCGGGTCGGCGACGTACATCTCGCCGAGGTTGACGAACGCCTCTCGCACCACCGGGCGACCCTGCCAGCCGATGCCGATCCAGTCGTAGTGGCGCTGGACGATGGCCTGCACCTCGTCGGCGTCGGGCGCGAGTCCGTCGGCATGCGCTCGGCCGTAGTCGGCGGCGATGTCGAGATGGGTTTGCTGGAAGTTCTTCTTGTCCGCGTCGGACATCGAGCGCCACCAGCGGTCACCGCTCTCGTAGGCGTCCTTGCCCCAGCGTTCGATCACCTCGTCCTTGTACTTCGTGTGGTCGAAGCCGTCGAAAACTTCTGCTGCCACGAGTTGTTCACCTCTTTCCGTCTTGTGCAGCGTGGTTCGCGCCGACTCGATCTGCCGCCGGATCCGATCCTGTTCCTGCCGGAGCAGTTCCAGGTGCGTACGCAACGCGGCGGCGGTTTCCTGCTCTCCGGCAAGGACTTCGGCGATGACCGGAAGGCCGAGGCCGAGGTCACGCAGCAGCAGGATGCGTTGCAACCGCACGAGGGAGTGCTGGTCGTAGTACCGGTAGCCGTTGGCTCCGATCCGGCTGGGCGGCAACAGCCCCAACTGCCCGTAATGGCGCAGCGTACGACTGGTGGTACCGGCCGCCTTCGCCAGATCCTGGATGGACCACTCCTTGCCGCCCACGACCCGTCTTCCCTCGTGCTCTCGTCGGTGCAACCAGCTTGCAAGTTGACGTTACGTCAAAGTCAAGACCTTCTCCGGCGAGGTTTCGGTGCCCAGCGCAACGCTGGAGTCGCCAGCCGGAACGGGCGCGGGCTGAACCGGTTCCTTCGGCGCGCCGACCGCTTGGCCGAGCAGCGTGCTGCCCAGCGCGATCGCCATGCCGGCCATCTGGAGCGTGGTGAGCGCTTGCCCGAGCACGACCCATCCGATCACCGCGGCCGACACCGGGCTGAGCAATCCGAGGAAGGCCACCGAGGTGGCGGGCACTCGCGCTATGCCGCGGAACCAGAGCCAGTACGCCACCGCGGTCCCGATCACGCCGAGGTACAGATAGCCGCCGACCGCTTCCGCGTCCAGCGCGGGCGGGGCGCCTTCCACCAGCAGCGCGAGCGGAGCGATGAAGAGACCACCGGCGGTCAGCTGCCAGCCGGTGAGCGTCAGCGGGCCGACGCCGTCCGGTCGACCCCACTTCTTGGTCAGAACGGTGCCCATCGCCATCGACGCCGCGCCCGCCAACCCCGCGACCACCCCGACGACGTCGAGTTGCGCGTCGGCCCGCAGCACGACCAGCGCCACGCCGAAGACGCCGACCACCCCTGCGAACAACTTGCGCGCACCGGGATTCTCGCTCAGAGCCACGGTCGCGAAGGCGAGCGCGAACACCGGTGCGACCGCGCCGAGCACGCCCGCGACGCCCCCTGGCAGCCGGTAGGCGGCCAGGAACAGCAGCGGGAAGAACGCACCGATATTGAGCGCGCCGAGCACCGCCACCCGGCCGATCCACCGGCCGCGGGGGAGAACTCGCGTGATCGCGAGCAGCGCGAGTCCCGCGGGTAGGGCGCGCATGAGCGCGGTGAACAGCGGGCGGTCCGGCGGCAGGAACTCGGTAGTGACGGCGTAGGTGGAACCCCAGACGATCGGGGTGAGCGAGGTGAGCGCCAGGGTGGCCGCGACCGAAGCCTCGGCGGGCCCCGCGGTGCGTGTCGTCATACTTGACTCCTCATTGATAATCTCAACGTTGAAATACTTACCGGTCGAGTTGCCTCAGCGTCAAGTAGATGAACGTTGAGATTATTCCTGTAGAGAGGAGACTCATGTCCGACGCGGTGGACCTGTTCGGGCGTCAGTGGCAGCGCGAGCGCCCGGACGTCGACGTCTCGCCGATGCACGTCGTGGGCCGGATCCAACGCCTGGCGCGACTGGTCGACCAGGACCTGAAGCGGTTCTTCGGCGAGTTCGGCATGGAGTTCTGGGAATTCGACGTGCTGGCGACGCTGCGCCGCTCCGGCGCCGAAGAGGGACTCACCGCGGGCGCGTTGCTCCAAGTCGCCATGGTGACCTCCGGCGCCATCACCAACCGGATCGACCGACTGGAGACCAAAGGACTGGTCGTGCGCAAACCGTGCGCGGAGGATCGCAGGGCCGTCCGGATCCACCTCACCGAGCAGGGCCGCACCCTCATCGACGACCTGCTGCCCAAGCACATGGCGAACGAACAGCGGCTGCTGGCGGCGCTCGACGCCGCCTCCCGCGAGCAATTGGCCGGATTTCTGCGCACACTGGCCGAGTCGCTCGGCGATACGCCGCCGGAGTGAGCAGCCGCCCGGACACTACGACGACGTCCGGACCGGCACCCCGTCATCGAGAGGGCGCGGCAGAGGCCAGCGGTCAAGCGGGCCGAGATCCAGTGACCGGAGGCATGCCCACGGTCTCCGCAGGCGGACCGAGGGGCATCACACCGGCCGATGGCGGAGAACCGATGGCTGGTGCCCCACCGTCAGGCGTGACGGCGCCGGGCTGAGCCATACCGCCCGCTTCGGGCCGAAGCGCGGCACCAGGCGCGCTGGGCGGGACCTGCTGCGCCCCAGCGACTTCCGGCACCACCTGCAACATGCGCGAATAGTCCACCACCTGCGCGCCAAGCGTGGGCGTCACGATGATCATGCCGTTGGTGTACATCCGGTAGATCCCCGCACGCTGCGGCAGGATCATCTGCGGTCCGACCGGCGCACCGAGGGAACTGTTCGCACCGCCGATACGGCGGTACTCGGCATCGATCGCCGACTCGGTGACCTCCGCCGCCGACTCGGTGACCGCCGCCTGCGTCCGTGGATCGCCGGCCGGAGCGGTGGTGAGCAGTTCCCCGGGCGCAGGCCCGACGTCCATGGTGTTGATATCCGCCGGTTCCCCACCGCCCGGTGCGGCGGAGTACTCCGTCCGCAGGATCCGGCCTTCGCGCACCAGTACCGCGCCCGCCGTGGCCGCGACGGCGGCCGCCGTCCGCGGGTCCTCCCGCGCGGTACCGGGATACTCCTGGCAGGCCGTCGTGTCGCACGTCTGCGCGTACGGATAACGCTGCTCGGCAAGGGCATACGAGCGGGCCGCGATCGCCTGGGCACGCAGCGCCTCGGCCGCTCCCTTGTCCGCCCAGTCGGGTGGCACCTCGGCCGGGACCACGCCGAGTAGATAGTCCTCGACATCCACCTGGTTGATGGTGCGGGCCGCGCCATCCTCGAGGGCGACGCCGAGGGCGCCGCGGTACGACAGACCACCGCACACCGTGAGATGTTCCGCTACAGGGCGATTCGGACGTGCGTCGATGGGATGAATCCAGGGGTCGTCGGTCGGCGCCTGCCACAGCACCTCACCGTCGCAGCCGACCGTCACCACCACATTCGCGCCGCCATCGGGCAGCGGCGTGAGGTGCGCGGCCTGGCCTGGCGGCAACTCTCGGCCCGCCACTCGCAGGCCGGTGGCGGCGAAGGCGTCGAGCGAGGAGCCGTCCTGTGCCGTGAGGCGGACCCGGACCGGGGTAGGCGCGACGGCGCCGAGCGTCGCGCCGGGATAGTAGTGCGCGAGAATGCGGTCGGCCCCCCACCCCGCTCGGGCGCTTTCGAACGCGCCGACCTGGCTCAAGCCGCGGCCGTGCCCGGGTCCGACCAGCGGGCGATACAGCGCGTCGACCGGCCGGGCCGGAAGCGCGGCGAGGGCTCCAGCGATCACTCCGGATCCGATGAGCAACAGGGAAGTGCGCACCAGGAGGCCGATCACGCGCCGATGCGGCCGCCTGGCCAGCTCCTGGCTCGTCGATATCGCCTTTACCTGCATTTTTCTGATCTCCGCATATGCGTATTACGATGCATCCGCTCACTCCCACGGTTAACAGATCCGGTAGATCCCCACCTTTTTCGCACGTTTTCCAGACGCGCCAGCAATCATCGAGCTACATTCAGGCAATCACATAATCCTCAACCAGAGGTTTAGCCATGTGACAAATGTGGCTATTGTGACCATTGATACATCAGGAAGTGACCCTTAATCACACATGATCACTGGTACGACCTGATTGGAGACGCTCGTGCGGTACCGCAAACCGAAACGCTCCTACGTGCTACCGGTTGTCACCACCCTCGCGGTAGCTGCCCCGCTCGGCACGCTCATGCTCAGCGATTCGAACGACTACCGCACCGCCACCAACAGCGAGCCGGCCGCCGTCGCGGCCGGACTCGCCGAGGTCGCACTCACGCGCGCGCCCGATATCGTGTTGCCGCTGCGCGAACTCACCGGATTGAGCCTGCCTGATCTGCATCTTTCCGACCTGCGCATGCTGCCGAGCGCCGCGGGCATTCCGATTCCGGACGGGCCGCTGCCACCGGGCGCGCAGCCACCGGAAGGAATGCGACTACCCAGCTCGAATTCCGTTCAAACCTCCGGTTCGGAATTCACTCCGAGTCAAACGTCCGAAAGCGCGAATTCCCCTGGTCAGCCGATTTCCGGGGCGCCAACGAGCAGTGTGCGCTTCATCGCCGATCCCGCCCGGCTCCAGCCCGGCACCACTCCCGAAACCCCCGCGTTGTCTCCCGGTGCGGTGACCCCCGAACTGATGAGCCAGGTGGGGGCGCAGGTGAAGGAACTCTCCAGCGACACCCCGTTCAGCATGGTCGCACTCACCGCGCGCCGACTGGCGGACACCACGGCCACGATCCGTGCCCGCCAGCCCGACGGCACCTGGGGGCCCTGGTACGACACCGAGGCGGTGGACACCTACCGCACCGATCACTCCGGTCCCGGCCCGACCGACGGCACGGAGCCGATCTACGTCGGCAACACGAACGCCGTGCAGGTCCTGGTCACCCGTAAGCAAGCAGCTCCGACGATCCAGCCGGTGGCGCAGCCCGGACCCATCGCGGACGACCAGTCGCGACCGGGCGACCCGGCTCCGCACCCCGCCGCGCGTTCCGACGACCCGGCCCAGCAGTCCGCGGACCTGACCGCCGTGCTGATCGATCCCGGTCGGGCCACCGCCGACGGCGACCTGCACAGCGTCGCCGCCGCGCTGCCCGGCGGCGGACCGAGCGTGATCACCCGCGCCCAATGGGGCGCCGACGAATCCATCCGCTGCGACCAGCCGACCTACGACGACCACCTCGGCGGCGTCACGGTGCACCACACCGCGGGCCGCAACGACTACAGCAAGTCCGAGTCGGCGGGCATCGTCCGCGCGATCTACACCTATCACGCGAAGACGTTGGGCTGGTGCGACATCGGCTACAACGCGCTCGTCGACAAGTACGGGCAGGTCTTCGAGGGACGCTTCGGCGGCCTCGACCGCCCGGTGCAGGGCGCGCACGCGGGCGGGTTCAACGAGAACACCTCGGGCGTCGCGCTTATGGGCAACTACGAGTCCGAGCAACCGACACAGGAGGCGATCCAGGCGATCGGCGCTTTCGTCGGCTGGCGCACCAAGATCGCCGGACTCGATCCCAAAGGCTCCACCACGATGTACTCCGAGGGCACCTCCTTCACCTCGTACGCCGAGGGTGAGGCGGTGCGGTTGCCGGTCGTCTTCGCACATCGCGACGTCGGCAACACCACCTGCCCCGGCGACGCCGCGTACGCGCTGATGGACCGGATCCGCGACATCGCCGACGGCACGCCAGGCGCCTCCGGCACGCACGACAGCCAGGGCGCTCCGCCCGGCGAATCCGAGGTCGCGGGCCTCGCCGCGCTGACCACCAAGCTGCTGAACATGGTGCAGGACAACATCATCGCCAGGCACTGGTCGCAGTCCGGTGGACCTAACGGCCCGCTCGGCGCCGCGCGGTCGGACGTGCTGCCCGCCGCGCAGGGCAGGCAGTACGCGAAGTTCGCCAACGGCTACGTCTACACCGCCGCGGACGGACAGGTCGTCGAGGTGCTCGGCACCATCCTGGACCGCTTCCTGCAACTCGGCGCCGACACGGGCGCGCTCGGACTCCCCCTGCGCAACGCTCACCCGGTCTCCGACGGCCTGCGCGCCGACTTCGAGCACGGCTCGCTGATCCTCAACCAGCTCACCGGCATCGTCACGACGATATGGAAGACCTACAACGACACCTACCAGGAGGAAGTAAGCCGGAACCCGGTCGCGGCGCAGGTGAGCGCCCCGCTCCCGCACCAACCCCCGGCTCCGGCCGCACCGGCGAATGGAGCTCCGGCCACCACGGCTCCGGGTAGCGCTCCGATCCAGAACGGCACCCCCGCCCCGGCTACACCCACACCGGCCAACGGAGCTCCGGCCACCACGGCTCCGGGTAGCGCTCCGATCCAGAACGGCACCCCCGCCCCGGCTACACCCACACCGGCCAACGGAGCTCCGGCCGTCACAGCTCCGGGTAGCGCTCCGATCCAGAACGGCACCCCCGCCCCGGCTACACCCACACCGTCGATCGGCCCGGCACCCGCGGCACGAACCTCACTCGCCCAGGCCCCGGCAGACGCACCGGCATCGACCAGTCCGCCACAGCTACCCCCACAGCACCCCGCCGTACACCCGCCACACGGCCCGGCCCCAGCCGAAGCCGCGTTCCCCGCTCCACCGCGATCACCTTAGGGCTGACGCCACCACCGAGGATTGATCCCGGACGAGTTGCCCCTCTCGGAGCTCGCGCCCCGCGCGGGCTCCGAGTCGTTTCAGGCACATACCCATGGCCGTGTGGGTCGGACATGCCGAAGCCGCGGTCACTCGACCCCGGCAAACCAATCGGCCACCAGATGGCCCCGAACACCCCGTCGGCCCCCTCGGACCCGAACCGCGCGCACCGTTTCCCCGCGTTCCCTGCGCGCACCGTTTCCCCAGGTCGGAGACCAGCGCGCCCAGCCAACCTCAACCACGTCTTCCGAGCGAAGCGAGACCGAGCATCCGCCGTTCGCGGCCCGGCTCGCGTCCGAGCGGCCGCCGCGTAGGCGACGAAGGAGCAAGCGGCGGTCGTTCGGACGCGAGCCATAAGGGGCCGCGAACACCCAGCGCCGCAGGCGCTGGAAAAACAAACACAGCTCACACCCACCAGCGCTCGAGGACGCGCGCGACTCCGTCGTCGGTGTTCGATTCGGCGATTTCGTCGGCCGCGGCGAGGGCTTCGGGGTGGGCGTTGCGCATCGCGACACCGTGGCCGGCCATGGTCAGCATGGGGACATCGTTGGGCATGTCGCCGAACGCGACGATGGTCGATTCGTCCACGCCGAGCCGCTGGGCGACCACCGCCAGCCCCGCGGCCTTGGTGATGCCGGGCGCGGACAGTTCGATGAGCCCGTGCTCGGTCGAGTAGGTGATGTCGGCGCGTTCGCCGATCAGCGGCGCGAGCACCGTGCGCATGTCCGAGCTGCGCGCACCCGGCAGCCGGATCAGCATCTTGATGGCGGGCGCGTCGATGACCTCCTCCCGGGCGACCGAGGTGTCGTCGGGATTGAGCCAGGCGTGCTCGTACTGGGGCGAGCTGACGAACTGGGGCGTCACCGCGTCGTGCGCGCTCTCGCCGACGCGTTCGGCCGCGAGGCCGCAGCCCGGCAAGGCACGTTCGGCGACGTCGGCGAGCCAGGCGAGCGTCGGCACGTCCAACGTCATGCTGACCAGCACCCGGTCGGCGGCGCTGTCGTAGATCACCGCGCCGTTGCCGCACACGCACAGCGGCGCGTACCCGAGCCCCTGCACCACCGGGTCGATCCAGCGCGGCGGACGGCCCGTGGCCAGCACGAACGGCACACCGTCGGCGATCAGGGCGCCCACCGCCGCCTTCGTCCGCGCGGTCACCCGCTCGTCGTGATCGATGAGCGTGCCGTCCACATCGGTGGCGACCATCTTCGGTTTGGGGAGGTGCAGGGGCGTCACCCATTCCATCCTGCCGGACAACCTCCGGCCCGCGCCCGGCCACCGTGCTCGGCTGTGCCCCGGACATGCCCGGATGTCGTGTGGCACGCGCGCCGCGAACCACGTCCTTATGATCGGGGGCTAATACCGACGCTGGCCCGTCCAGCCGAAAGACCAGAGGACTGATGACCGGCTTCCTGCTACGACGCGCGCTCAACTATGTCGTGCTGTTGCTGCTGGCTTCGTTCCTGACGTTCAGTTTGGCGTCCCTGACGTTCCGGCCGCTGGACAGTCTCGAACAACGCAATCCGCGCCCGCCACAGGCAGTGATCGACGCCAAGGCCGAGGAGCTGCACCTCAACGACCCGATCCCGGAGCGCTACATCACCTGGCTGAAGGGCATTCCGCACGGTGACTTCGGCACGACGCTGGCCGGTCAACCGGTCAGCGAGGAGTTGCCGCGGCGGGTCGCGGTGAGTCTGCGGCTGCTGATCGTCGGCTCCCTGGTCGGCACGGTGCTCGGCGTGCTGATCGGCGCGGCGGGGGCGATCCGGCAATACAAGTTCAGCGACTACTTCACCACCGTGGTGTCGCTACTGATCTTGAGCACGCCGGTGTTCCTGCTCGCGACGCTGCTGAAATACGGTGCGCTGGAAGTAAACTCGCTCACCGGATCGCAGATCTTCCTCTACACCGGCGAGACGTCGGCGAACAAGATCGAAGGATTCGGGCCGCAACTGCTCGACCGCATCCAGCACCTGATCCTTCCCACCACCGCGCTGGCCCTCGGTGCGATGGCGGGCTACAGCCGCTACCAGCGCAACGCGATGCTCGACGTGCTGCAGAGCGATTTCATCCGCACCGCCCGCGCCAAGGGGCTCACTCGAAGCAAGGCGCTGTACAAGCACGGCCTGCGCACGGCGCTGATCCCGATGGCCACGCTGTTCGCCTACAGTCTCGGCGCCCTGATCACCGGCGCGACGTTCACCGAGAAGATCTTCGGCTGGCACGGCGTCGGCGAGTGGCTGGTCGACTCGATCAACGCCCAGGATCTGTACGTCGTGGTGACGGTCACCGCGTTCGCCGGCCTGGTCGTGCTGGTGTCGGGTCTGCTGTCCGACATCGTGTACGCGATTCTCGATCCAAGGGTGCGTGTGGGATGACCGAAGCCGAGATCATCGTCCAAGGCGCGCCCGAGGTCGCCGCGACCGGGCGGCGCAAGCTGGTCCTGCGGCGCTTCCTGCGCAACAAACCCGCCGTCGCGGGCGGCATCGTCCTCATCACGCTGTTCGTCGTCAGTTTCGCGCTGCCGCCCTTCCTGCCCTACGACTACCAGCAGCTGGACTACACCGCCCTGCTCAAACCGCCGAGCCCGGAACATCCGTTCGGCACCACCCAGATCGGTCAGGACGTCCTCGCGCAGACCCTGCGCGGACTGCAGAAGTCCCTGGTCATCGGCCTGTGCGTGGCGCTGTTGTCCACCACGATCGCCGCCACCGCCGGTTCACTGGCCGGACTGCTCGGCGGCTGGACCGACCGGGCGATCATGTGGCTGGTCGACCTGCTGCTGGTGGTCCCGAGCTTCATCATCATCGCGCTGTTCGCGCCGCGCACCAAGGGCAGCGGTTCCATCCTGCTGCTGATCCTCCTGCTGTCCTGCTTCGGCTGGATGATCTCGGCGCGGATCGTGCGCGGCCTGACGCTGAGCCTGCGTGATCGCGAATTCGTCCGGGCCGCGCGGTACATGGGCGCGCCCACCCGCACGGTGATCCTCAGCCACGTCATCCCGAACATCGCCTCGATCCTGATCATCGACACCACCCTCACCGTCGGCTCGGCGATCATGGCCGAAACGGGGCTGAGCTTCCTCGGTTTCGGCGTGCAGCCGCCGGACGTGTCGCTCGGCTCGCTGATCGCCGCGGGGACCAAATCAGCGTTGACTTATCCCTGGCTGTTCCTGTTCGCAGGCGGTCTGCTGATCATCACCGTGCTGTGCGCCAACCTCGTCGGTGACGGACTGCGCGACGCGTTCGATCCCGGCGCGAAGCGGGCTCGGTCGAAGAAGAAGGCGAAGGCATGACGACGACGACCTCCACCGCGCCACTGCTGGAGATCACCGATCTGCGGGTGTCCTTCCCCAGCGAGGAGGGCCGCATCGACGCGGTGCGCGGCGTCGACTACACGGTCTCCGACGGCGAAGTGCTCGCCATCGTCGGTGAATCCGGTTCGGGCAAGTCGGTGTCCTCGCTGGCGGTGATGGGGTTGCTGCCGGAGCAGGCGCGGATCACCGGTTCCATCCGGTTCCGCGGACGCGAATTGCTCGGGCTGGGCGATCGCGAACTGTCCAAGCTGCGCGGCAGTTCCATCAGCATGGTGTTCCAGGACCCGCTCTCGGCGCTCACGCCGGTCTACCGGGTGGGCGATCAGATCGCCGAAGCCCTGCTGGCGCACGGCAAGGCGAGCAGAGGCGATGCCGCGAAGCGCGCGGTGGAGCTGCTCGACCTGGTCGGTATCCCGGACCCGGAAGTGCGGGCCAAGGCGTTTCCGCACGAGTTCTCCGGTGGCCAGCGCCAGCGCGTCGTCATCGCGATGGCGATCGCGAACGATCCGGCGCTGATCATCTGCGACGAGCCGACCACCGCGCTGGACGTGACGGTGCAGAAGCAGATCCTCAATCTGCTGCGCAAAGCGCGCGACATCACCGGCGCGGGCGTCATCATGATCACCCACGACATGGGCATCGCCGCGACCCTGGCCGATCGGGTCGCCGTCATGTACGCGGGCAAGATCGTCGAAACCGCCACCGCGAGCGCCCTGTTCAACGCGCCGCGGATGCCGTACACCGTTGGTCTGCTCGGCTCGATCCCGCGCATGGACGGTCCGCCGCGGCGACCGCTGATCCCGATCGTCGGCGCCCCGCCCGCCATGCACGCGCTGCCGCCGGGCTGCTCGTTCGCACCGCGCTGCCCGGTGTCGATCGGCGAATGCCGGGCGGCGGAACCGCCGCTGGAGGCAGTCGAACCGGGTCATACCGCCGCCTGCATCCGCACCGCCGAGGTCGGCACCGACGAGCTGTTCGACGCCTATCGGCGCGAGATCGCCGAGCCGGAGGCCGAAGCGCAGGTGGAGTCGGATGTCGTTTTGCGGGTTTCGGACCTGGTGAAGGTCTTCCCGATCACCTCCGGTGTGGTGCTGCGCCGCCGCAAGGGGGAGATCAGGGCGGTCGACGGCATCAGCTTCGAGGTCCGCGGCGGGCGCACCTTGGCGCTGGTCGGTGAGTCCGGCTCCGGCAAATCGACCACGCTCACCCAGATCCTCGATCTGGTCCCGCCGCAATCGGGCGCCATCGAGATCATGGGCAACGACGTCGGATCCCTGAGCAAGGCGCGCAAACGGGAGATCCGCCGCAAGATGCAGATCGTCTTCCAGGACCCCACCGCCTCCCTCGACCCCCGCCTGCCGATCTTCGACGCCCTCGCCGAGCCGTTGCGCATCGACGGGCGGCCGCGCGCCGAGATCGCCCGCCGGGTACCGGAACTGCTCGAAAAGGTGGGTCTGCGCCCGGAACACTCCGACCGTTACCCCGGCGACTTCTCCGGCGGCCAGAAACAGCGCATCAGCATCGCCCGCGCACTCGCGCTGGACCCGGAGCTGCTGGTGCTGGACGAACCGGTCTCCTCGCTGGACGTCTCGATCCAGGCGGGTGTGCTGAACCTGCTACGCGACCTGCAGACCGAGCGCGGCCTCTCCTATCTGTTCGTCTCACACGATCTGTCCGTGGTGCGGAACCTGGCCCACGACATCGCGGTCATGTATCGCGGGAAGATCGTGGAGTACGGCCCGGCGGAGCAGATTTTCGCCGCCCCGCAACACGAGTACACGCGGGCGCTGATCGACGCGGTGCCGGTGCCGGCAGTCAGCAGATAGGTAGGAGGGCGCGATGCGGATCCGTTTCGACCGAATGCGGTGGACCGCGGGCTTGGCGGCGATCGCACTGATCGCCGCGGGCTGCGCGGCCGGCGCCGACGAATCGGCCGCGGGCCTGTCCGACGCGCTCGGCACCACCAGCGACATCAACCCGAAGAACCGCGACGAAGTGCGCGAAGGCGGCAACCTACGGCTGGCGGTCACCAGCTTCCCGGCGAACTGGAACACCCTGTCCAATGACGGGAACGACGGCGAGATCGCCGATATCGAGCGCCCGCTCATGCCGCGCGCTTTCGACGTCGACGCGGCGGGCAACCTCACCGTGAACAAGGACTTCTTCACCGATGTCGCGCTGACGGGCACCAATCCACAACAGGTCACCTACACCATCAATCCCGCAGCGGTCTGGTCCGACGGCACGCCGATCACCTGGGAGGACATCGCCGCGGAAGCGCACGCGCTCAGCGGCCGCGACAAGCGCTTCTTGATCGCGATCACCAACGGCTTCGAGTTCGTCGAGAAGGTCGAGCGCGGAGTGGACGACCGGCAGGCGGTCCTCACCTTCAACCATCCCTACGGCGAATGGCGCGGACAGTTCGCGGGCAACTCCTCGCTTTTCCCGAAGTCGGTGACGGCGAATCCCGAATCGTTCAACAAGGGACTCGTGGACCGGCTCGGCCTCAGCGCGGGTCCGTTCGTCGTCCGATCCACCGACCGCGTCCAGGGCCGGATCGTGCTCAGCCGTAATCCGAAATGGTGGGGCAGGACACCGAAGCTGGAAACCATCACCTACAGCGTGCTGGATCAGGCGGCCTGGGCGGCCGCCTTGCAGAACAACGAACTGGATCTCGTCCGGCTGACCTCGATCGACGAGGTCAAGACGGTCCGCAATACCAATGGGCTGGTGATTCGCCGTGCGCCCGGTAATCGCTGGCGGCACATCACGTTCAACGGCGCGCCCGGCTCCATTCTCGCGGACGCGCGCGTGCGCGTGGCGATCGCGAAGGCCATCGACCGGCAGGGCATCGCGACGGCGACCCAGAACGGTCTGGTCGAGAGTCCGAAGCCCTTGAACAACCATATCTTCCTGCAGGGACAGGACGGATACCAGGACAATTCGGCCCCGGTGGCCTACGACCCCGACCAGGCGGCACGGGAACTCGACGCGGCCGGCTGGAAGCTCAACGGTGACGTCCGCGAAAAGGACGGCCGCAAGCTGGAAATCCGCGACGTGATGTACAACGACCCACTGTGGGTGCAGATCGCGCAGATCATCCAGCAAAATCTGGCCCGGATCGGCGTGCGGCTCACCATCGACACCAAGCCCGGGGCAGGTTATTTCACCGACGTCATCATTCCCGGTGATTTCGACGCCGCACAGTTCATCTTCTCCGGTGACGCCTTCGCGATGAGCTCGATCCGGCAGATCTACTACTACGACCCGAACGACCTGCAGGGCAACTACGGCCGCATCGGTTCTCCCGAACTCAATGCCCTGATCGAGCGCACGCTGACCGAACTGGACCCGAAGAAGGCGATCGAACTGGCCAACGAGGTCGACCGGAAGGTATTCGAGGAAGGACATTCCCTGCCGCTGACCCAGTCCGACGGCAGTTTCGGAGCCCGCGCGGACCT
Organism: Nocardia sp. NPDC051929; assembly: GCF_044548645.1. NCBI lineage: Bacteria > Bacillati > Actinomycetota > Actinomycetes > Mycobacteriales > Nocardiaceae > Nocardia > Nocardia sp. NPDC051929. The sequence continues at coordinate 90,176 of NZ_JBIUCG010000013.1, forward strand.
CGCCAATATCGGCTCCCCGGGCCTGGCGTCGTACGACTACACCAAGATCGGATTTGTGAAATGAGACCAGCACAGCCCACCCGCAATCGCCGAAGGCAGGCACGCAACGTGATGGTTCGGGCGCTCACTGTCGGCACGGCGCTCGCACTGCTGGTCGGCTGTGGCGCGGGCGGCAGCGAAGTGAAGTCGGGTTCCAACGCGATCGGATCGACCAACGACATCAATCCCCGCGAGCCGAGCGAATTGCGCGACGGCGGCAACCTGCGTCTCGCCATCACCAATTTCCCCCCGACGTTCAATTCGCACCATGTCGACGCCGACGGTGACGTCGCCGAGGTGGTCGACTGGACGTTGCCCGGGCCGATCACGTCCGATGCCGCCGGAGAGTTGTCGATCGACCACAACTTCTTCACCGACATCACGCTGACCGAGACCAACCCGCAGCGGGTGGTCTACACCATCAACCCCAAGGCGGTCTGGTCCGACGGCAGCCCGATCACCTGGGAAGATTTGCGGTCCCAGGCAGAGGCGCTGAGCGGCCGCAACACGGAGTACCGGGTCTCCGCGACCCAGGGCTACAGCCGGCTGGCCAAGGTCGAGCGCGGCGTCGACGACCGTCAGGCAATCGTCACCTTCGCGCAGCACTACGCGGAGTGGCGGGGCTTGTTCAGTCAGCTGATGCCGAAGGAATCGACCGCTACGCCGCAGGCGTTCAACGAGCGCGACCGCAACGGGCTCGCCAAGTCGGCGGGACCGTTCGTGATCACCACCGTCGACCGGGCACAACAACGAATAGTGCTCAGCCGCAATCCGAAATGGTGGGGCGAGACGCCGAAGCTCGACACTGTCACCTACAGCGTGCTCGACTATTCGGCCCGCCTCAACGCCTTGCAGAACAACGAACTCGACGCCATCGATGTCTCGGGCATCGAGGAGGTCAAGTCCGCGACCAACTCACCGGGCATCATCGTGCGGCGTGCCTCGCGTCCGTACAACTCGCACATCACGTTCAACGGCGCCCCTGGGTCGATCCTCGCGGATCCGAAGTTGCGCGTGGCGATCGCGAAGGGCATTGATCGTCAAGGCATCGTCACCGCGCTGCAGAACGGGATCGTGGAGAACCCCAAGCCGCTGAACAACCACATCTACCTGGACGGACAAAAGGGCTACCAGGACAACTCCGCGGCGATCGCCTACAACCCAGACGAGGCGGCCCGGATGCTGGACGAACTGGGCTGGAAACTCAACGGTGACGTCCGCGAGAAGGACGGACGCCAGCTGGTGATCCGCGACGTGATGTTCCAGCAGGACACCTGGGTGCAATTGGCTCAGATCATGCAGCAGAATCTCGCGCGGATCGGGGTGAAACTGCTGATCCAGACCTACCCCGGCAACGGCCTGTTCACCGATGTCATCGACCCCGGCAACTTCGATATCGCTCAGTTCAGCTGGTCACGAAGCATTTTCCCGCTCGGCGCGCTGCCCCAGATCTACGCGTACGACCCGGCGAACACGCTCAGCAACAAGGGCCGGATCGGGTCGCCCGAACTGAACGATTTGATCGAGCAGACCATCTCCGAACTCGACCCCGAGCGAGCGATCGAGCTGGCGAACAAGGCCGACCGGATGATCTTCGATCTCGGCCATTCGGTGCCCATCGCGCAATCGCCCGGCAACGTGGCCGTCCGGGAAGGCCTGGCCAACTACGGCGCTTTCGGGCTGGCTTCCACGGATTACCTTCGGGTGGGCTTCGTGAAGTGAGCCGGTCCGTAGGACGCAACGAGCAGGAAGGATCACCATGCGGATTACCTCTGCGTGTGCCCGGCTGGCTTTGTCGCTGGTCGTCGTAGGGCTGACGCTCACGGGATGCGGCGGCGACAATGGTGTCACCGCGGGCAGCAGCACGATCGGCACCACCAACGACATCAATCCGAGGGACCCGAGCGAACTGCGCGACGGCGGGAACCTGCGGCTGGCACTCACCAACTTCCCGGAGAACTTCAACTATTTGCATGTGGACGGCGGAACGGAGACCGTCTTCTACCTGGTCGAAGCGACAATGCCCACCACCTTCGTCAGCGACGCGGCGGGGCAGTTGAGCATCGCGCACGACTTCTTCACCGACATCAAGTTGATCGGCACCGATCCGCAGCAGGTGGAGTACACCATCAATCCGAAGGCCGTGTGGTCCGATGGCTCGCCGATCACCTGGGAAGACCTCCGGTCTCAGGCGAATGCGTTGAGCGGCAAGGACAACGCGTTCCTCGTCTCGGCCACCGGCGGTTTCGAACGGGTGGGCAAGGTCGAGCGCGGCGCCGATGACCGGCAGGCCGTGGTGACCTTCGACCAGCCGTACGGCGAATGGCAAGGACTGTTCAACCCGCTGTACCCGAAGTCGGTCACGGCGACGCCCGACACCTTCACCAACGCGGCAAAGAACGAGCTGCCGCTCAGCGCGGGCCCCTTCGTGATCACCTCCATCGATCGCAGTCAGAATCGCATCGTGCTCGGGCGCAATCCCCGATGGTGGGGCGAGACGCCGAAGCTGGATTCCGTCACCTTCAGCGTGCTGGACCACTCGGCCTGGCTGCCCGCGATCCAGAACAACGAGCTCGACATCGCCTACATGTCCGGCATCGAGAACGTCAGCGCGGCGCGCAATGCCGCGAACGTGGTCATCCGTCGCACGCCGGAATCGACGTGGTCCCACATCACGTTCAACGGGGCACCAGGTTCCCTGCTCGCCGACCCGCAGCTGCGGATCGCCATCTCGAAGGCGATCGATCGGCAGGGAGTGGTCACCGCCTCGCAGCACGGCGTCGTCGACGATCCCAAGCCACTGAACAATCACGTCTTCGTGGCGGGGCAGAAGGGCTACCAGGACAATGCCGCGCCGATCGCCTACGACCCGGACGAGGCGGCCCGCATGTTGGACGCGCTCGGCTGGAAGCTCAACGGCGATGTCCGCGAGAAGGACGGCCGTAAGCTCGAACTCCGCGACGTGATGTACCAGCAGGACCAGTGGGTGCAGACCGCGCAGATCGTGCAGCAGAATCTCGCGAGAGTCGGGGTGAAGCTGATCATCCAGACGGTGCCGGGCACCGGCCTGTTCACCAATGTCATCGACCCGGGCAATTTCGACCTGGCCCAGTTCAGCTGGGGTGGTAGCGTTCTGCCGCTCAGCGGGTTGCGGCAGATCTACTACTACGATCCCGCCAACCTGCAGAGCAATAAGGCGCGCATCGGCACTCCTGAACTCAACGCGCTGATCGACCAGACCGTCGCCGAACTGGACCCCGACAAGGCCATTCAGCTGGCCAACCAATGCGATCGGATGATCTTCGAAGAGGGTTACTCCGTACCGCTGAACCAGGCGGCGGGCACCTATGCCGCCCGTACCGACCTGGCGAACTACGGTGCGTTCGGCCTCGCCTCGCGCGACTACACCAAGGTCGGTTTCCTGAAGTGAGTTCCGGACCGGGCCATCCGCTGGCCTATCCGATCACCGTGACGATCGGCGCCCTCGCGGTCTGTGCCGCTTGGGCGCCGTTCGGCACTCTGGATCAGGTGGCGGCGATCGCGGCCGTCGCGCTCGGCGTCTGCGGGTACACCGGGTATCGGCTCGCCCTCGCATTCGGCATACTCCGATTCCGTCGTCCGGCCACCGCGCCGACCGTTCGGGTTGCCCGCATCCGTCAGCAGCATCGCTTGGTCGGCCGGTCGTGGTTGGAGGTGGGCGGCGCAGGTCGCCCGCGGTGGGTTCCGGTGTACTTCGATCCCGCGCTGGTCACTCTCACCGAAACCGAAGGGGAACTCACCGACCGCACGATTCACGTCGCGGGACGACGCCTCTACCCGTCCGGCCGCATGCGCGACGTCGAACCGCCCGGCCGTCTCATCGACAACCCCGGCCGCCCCGACCCCGGCGCACCCGCCCACATCGCGAAGGCCACCCGCCTGCGGCGCCGCCTCCTGCTCGACTCCCAATCCACCGTCGCCGCCCCCATCGCCGCCCTCCTGTGGGTCTACCTCGACGGTGGCGGCTTCTCGGTCTTTCTGGCCGCCACCACCATTGCCGCCGCCTGCACGATCTGGCTCTCCGCCGTGCAGGGCTCCGACCCCACCTGAACCGCCGGCCAAGAGCACCGCAGCGCCGAGCACTCGCGCGCGGCCGTCCGCTCCGTGAAACCACACGGCACCTTGCGAAATCGCCCATGCGCCAAGCGCGCATCGACGTCCATCATGTCCGTTCCGCGTGAACTTTTCGGATTGCGCAGCGGCTGACCTGCGGCCCGGAGTGTTCGGATCTACTTTGCGGATTAAGGGATCTCGGCCCGGCACAGACCGGCGCCGGACTCGAACACCGCCACATCGACCGACTCGCCGACGGCGAGGCCATTCACGACACCGTTGTCTCGGACGAGGCGGCGGCAGGAGCGATGTCACTCCCGCCGTGGTCGATGAGCATCTGGACGCCGTCGAGTATGCGCTCGAGGCCGAATTCGAGCGGGTCGGCAACAGCCTCCGGCGCGAACGCGCCCTCAGCGATGGCTTTGGTCAGGGCGGGGAAACGGTCGGCGTGGCGGTCGAGTAGTTCGCCGGTGAGGCGGTTCCATTCCTCGTCGTGGCTCTCATCGAAGTCGGCCATCTGCTGGGCGTGGTTGCGCACCAGAGCGACGATCAGGAGGAAGACCTGATGCCGCTGGGCGGCGGTCAGGCCGGTCGGCTCCAGAACCGCCAGTGCGGCGTCCAGCCAAGCGAGTTGGGCCGGCCCCATGCGCTGACGACGCATCGCGGTCGCGGCGAGTAACCAGGGATGGTTCTGGTACACCTCCGATGACCGGCGGGCCCACTGCGAGAGCCGGAGCCGCCATCCGCTGCCTGCGACCGACAGATCGGGACAATCGGTCAGTACGGCTTCGACCATCAGCTCAACGAGTTCGGTTTTACCGGGCACATAGCGGTAGAGCGCCATCGCCGAGACGCCGAACTCGGCCGCGACTTTATTCATCGACACGGCGTCCAAGCCCTCGGCATCGGCGAGTGCCACCGCGACCTCCGCGATGCCGCGGGGCGAGAGTTTGGGCTTGGGCCCACGGGTGCGCCGCTCCTGCTCCCCCCACAGCAATGCCACGCTCGCCCGCAGGTCACGTGCCTTCTCCTTACCTTCTCGGGCAGCGTCTGTCCTGGCCATGACAGTCCTTTCTGGTGGTTACCGGCGGATGGGTTGACACCCACCTCCAATTGTATATACCTTAAACGTATCTGCTGACGGCATAAACAGTTTAGGGAGATAACAATGCTTACGACCATCGTCCTCGCCGCCATCGTCGCTGCCGCTGCCGCGCCCGTTGCCGGGCTGCTCGGCCACCGGCAGCTCAGGCGTGCGGCCAACGCCAAGCGGCTGCGCATCACCACGGCGAACGGCATCGACGAGTCCGGCTTCATCTGCATCGGCGGTATCGACCAGTGGATCTCGATCCGCGGCGACGACCTGCGCAATCCGGTTATCGTCGAAGTCCACGGCGGCCCCGGCGCTTCCAACCTCGTCTTCGCCCCACGCACCCGCGGCTGGGAGAAACACTTCACCATCGTGCGGTGGGATATGCGCGGCGCAGGCAAGACTTTCGGCCGCACCGCCCCGGGCGGACAGGGTGAGATGGGCCTGGAGCGGTGGTACCGCGACGCCCTCGAGGTCACCGAGCATGTCCGGGCCCGGCTCGGCGTCGAGAAGGTCCTGCTGGTCGCCAACTCCTTCGGCACCGTTGTCGGGCTGCGCCTGGCCCGCAACCACCCTCAGCTGTACAGCGGTTACGTCGGCGCCGACCAGAACATCAACGCCGGCGGGCGCAACCATTCGGCATACAACGCATTGGTGAGCCGGCTGCAGCAGGCCGGAAAACGTAAAGAGCTGGCCACGGTCACCGGCATGGGTGCCGACAAGTCAGCGTGGTCCGCCGAGCAGTTGGCGGAGTACAACAGGCTCGTCGTCACCACTGATCCGCTCACCTACGACACCATAAAGACCGTGGTGATCCGCTCGCTGTGGTTCTCACCGCTGCACACGCTCAGCGAACTGCGCACCTACTTCAAAGGCATGACCTTCTCCGAGCGATTTGCACCCGAGGCCGTGACGATCGACGAATGGACCGAGGGCACCGCATTCGATATCCCACTGTTCATCTTCCAGGGCGACCAAGACGCCCTCACCCCGCCCGAACCGGCCAAGCGGTTCTTCGACGATGTCACCGCGCCGGTCAAGCACTTCGCGCTGATCGAAGACGCCAGCCACTTCGCCTCCTTCCGCCACCCCGACCAGTTCCTCGACCTGATGCTCACCAAGGTCCGCCCCACCCTCACCGCCCCGCCGACCCATCGGTGACAACAGACTCCCGCGACCACGCTCGTGCGAAACCCCTGAGCCCACAAGAGGTCAGGGGTTTCGCACTGTCATGGTCACGCGGCCACGGATCAGACGGCGAGCCGACCGCCGTCCAACACTTGCGCACCGCCCATTCATCGGCCAACGCCAGCCCCTCCAGGCGAAATTGGTCTGACCACTTGACCTCCTGACCATCGAGGCGCACAGTAGACGCATGGCGTTGCAACCTGTGGTCAAGCGATCGGTGTCGGCGGACGTGTTCGAGCAGATCGCCGCGGATGTGCTCAGCGGTGAGCTGGCGCCCGGGGCGACCTTGCCCAGTGAGCGGCAGTTGGCGGAGGCGCTCGGGGTGTCCCGGCCCGCGGTGCGGGAAGCCTTGCAGCGGCTGGCCGCGGCCGGGCTGGTGTCGGTGCGCCAGGGAGACGCGACGACCGTGCTGGACTATCGGCGCGGCGCGGGGCTCGAGGTTCTGCCCAGGCTGCTGGTGCAGGCCGGGGAACTGGACCCCGCGGTCGCACGCAGCATTCTGGAGGCCCGCCTGCACAACGGGCCGAAGGTGGCGGAGCTGGCCGCGCGCCGGGTCGGCGCGATCGGCGCGGGCGAGGTTCGTCCCCTGCTGGAGGCTTCCCTCGAAGCGCTTGCCGCCGAACAGGATCCGATCGCACAGCAACGGCATGCGATGGAGTTCTGGGATCACGTCGTGGACGCGGCCGACTCGATCGTGTTCCGGCTGATGTTCAACATGTTGCGCGCCGCATATGAACCGGCGCTCGCGGCGCTGGCCCCGATCATGTCCGCCGAGGTGGGCAACGTCGAGGCATACCGCGAACTGGCCGCCGCCATCGCCGCGGGCCGGCCGCAGAAGGCCGCCGGCACTGCTCGGGCGCTGCTCGAGCCGGCGACCACCGCCCTGATCGAGGTCCTCGGCGGACCGCCGGTCACGCACAGCTAGGAACGATCATGACCGAACCGAAAGCATCCGAACACGCTTCGATCGACACGGACGCACGGGCGCGGGTAGGCAGGGATGAGCGGGCGCTGCGGCGCGGACTCACCCTCGGCCAGGCATTCGAAGAATTCCTCCGGCACCCCTCGCCGTGGATGATCGGGACCACGCTGGTGGGCGCGCTGATCGCTCGCGTCGTCGTCGGCGATTGGCAGCTCACCGATCTGCTGGTCCCCGCCGTGATGCTGGCGGTGTTCCCGGTGTTCGAGTGGATTGTGCACGTCACGGTGTTGCATTGGCGGCCACGGCGGCTCGGCCCGATCGCACTCGATAGCGAACTGGCCCGCAAGCACCGGGAGCATCACGTGGATCCGCGCGACATCCCGCTGATCTTCATCCCGACGAAAACGCTGGCGGTGCTGGTCGTGGTGTTGATCGCGCTGGCGGCCTTCGCCTTCCCCGGTTCGGGCCTCGGCCTGACCTTTCTGATCACCATCACCCTGCTCGGCCTGGGCTACGAGTGGACGCACTACCTGATCCACACCGATTACAAGCCGAAAGGTTCGCTCTACCGGGCGGTTTGGCGCAACCATCGCCACCACCACTACAAGAACGAGCACTACTGGTTCACGGTCACCAGTTCCGGTACCGCCGACCGCCTCTTCGGCACCTACCCCGACCCGGCCACGACCGAGACCTCACCCACGGCACGTAATCTGCACTCCGCCTGATCCAAGCAGGTGCCGCCCCGCGATAAGTCAGCCGGGGCGGCACCCGGCGCGCATACCCACGACGCACTACCCGCACCGGGCATTCGGACCGCTGCGACCAAGGCGGTCCGGCGACGACTCCACCGGGTGGCACGCCGGTGAGCTCGCCCAACGGCCGCAGTCGCCACGACGCCGACAGCGACGGGTCCGCGATGACTACCCCGGGCGCCGCTCAGCGATCCGGGTGGCGCTTCGTCACAACGCCGACCGTCTCGCGACGAGTTCATGAAGCAAACAGGTCCGTAGCCAAGAAGCGGCTACACGCCACGGGCCCGATCACCGCGAGCGAGTAGACCCCGCATGCAAATCGGCGGTAGTACGCCAACTCTCACCGCGTCGCGAGCAAACGCTCCGCGATCGTGCGCGCACGATGGGCCGCCTCCGGAGTTCCCTCACGGACCGCGGTGACGATCGCTCCGTCGACCAGCAGCGCGAGTTCGGCGGCCAGCACCTCAGCGTCGGATCGCCCCGCTTCGGTGAGCAGTTCGTTCAGGTACTCGATCACGCGGCGCTTGTGCCGATCGGCGACCTGATGGGCAGCACTCTCGCGATCGGCCACCTCGACCATGGTGTTGATGAACGCGCAGCCGCGAAAGTCGTTGCGGGCGAACCGTTCGGCCAGAGCGTCGAAGACCGCGAGCGGGCGGGCGTCGGGGTCGACGGTCTGTTCGACCGATTCGCGCAGCCAGTCCAGCCACCGGCGGTCGCGATCCTCCAGCACAGCGACGACCAAGTCGTCCTTGCTCGCGAAGTGGCGATAGAAGGAAGCCCGGCCGACGCCGGACTCCTGGAGCAGGCGATCGATGCCTACGGCACGAATGCCTTCGGCATAGAACAGTTCTTCCGCCGTGGTGAGCAAACGTTGCTTGGCCTGGGTTGGCATAACGCCACGGTAGCAGAACGGAACTGATCAGTACCATCCGACTTGACCAATACGGAAACAATCGGTACCGTCTCGATTCGGCACCGATCGGTACCATCTTGTACGAGCTGGAGGCTTCGATGTCCCGCCTGCCCCTTGTGTCCACCGACTCCGCCGACGCCGAGCAGGCCGATCTGCTCGCCGAGGTACAGCGCCAGTTGGGCCGGGTCCCGAATCTCTACGCCGCCATGGCGAACAGCCCCGCCACCCTGCGCGGATACCTGAACCTGCGCGACGCGCTGACCAAGGGAAAGCTCTCCGCCCGGGTGCGCGAGCAACTCGCCCTTCTGGTCGCCAGCGAGAACGGCTGCGACTACTGCACCGCCGCGCACACCATGCGCGCCGACCGGATGGGTTTCACCGAGCAGGCGATCGTCGACACCCGCGCGGCGCGCGCCGACGACCCGCACGCCGACGCGATCCTGCGCGTCGCCCGTGACGTCCTCCGCTCCCGCGGCCGGCTCGACGACGCCGCGCTCGCCTCGGCGCGCGCCCGTGGCGTCAGCGACGCCGAACTGAGCGAGATCGTCGGCCATGTCGCACTGAACGTCTTGTCCAACTACTTCAACCATGTCGCCGAGCCGGAACTCGACTTCCCGCCCGCGGCACCGACGAAAGGCACGGCAATGGAAGCGAAATGGCGGCCCGCGAGCAAGGTTGTCCTGGTCGAGGGTTACTCCCTGGTGGACCGTGAGGGCCGGGCCGCACGCACCGTCGATGACGTCCACATCGCGATCGAGGGCGGATTCCTGCACGTCAAGGTGTCGGACTCGGCCGATGTGCAAGTGGTCTCGGCACCCGCCGTCGCGCTGGTGACCTACCGCTGATCCCGACCCACACAGCCCGGTCCGCGACTCGTCGCGGGCCGGGCTTTCGTCTGCTCCGGACTTGACATGTAGATACCCTAGGGGGGTAGGGTAGAACTCGAGAAGCAGACGAACCAGCAGGAGGACACCGACCATGAGCACCACCACCGTGACCGTCACCGGCATGACCTGCGGCGGCTGCGCCGCATCGGTCCGCACCGAGATCGGCCGCATCTCCGGCGTCGAGTCGGTGGCCGTCGACCTCGCCGACGGGCTGGTGACCGTCGATAGCGCGACCCCGATCGAACGCGCCGAACTCGCCGCGGCGGTGGTTCGCGCCGGCTACGCGGTCGCAGGCTGACGGACGGAGCACTCCGATGAACGCGACCATCAAATTCGGCGGTTTCACCCTCGGCCTCGCCGCGGTCTTCGGGATCGCACTCGCGGCCGGTGCGACCATCGGGCCGGAGCCCACCGAACCCGCCGCCCACGACTCGAACGCACACGGCGCCGCCCAAGGCGAGGACCACGCACTACCTGGAGGAATGATGGCGACCGACCGCGGCTACACCTTGCGGCTGGACACCACCCGAGCCACCGCCGCGGCGAACGTACCGCTGCGCTTCACCATCCTCGACCGGGACGGAAAGCCCGTCACCCGCTACGTGCGCAGTCACGAGAAGGATCTGCACCTGATCGTCGTGCGCCGTGATATGGCCGCCTTCCAGCACGTCCACCCGGTGCTCGGCGCCGACGGGACCTGGAGCGTCCCACTCGACCTCAGCCGCGCCGGTGACTATCGCGTGTTCGCCGACTTCACTCCGCAGGGCGGCGAGAACCTGACACTCGGCGCGGACCTGCTGGTGGCGGGCGTCTACGACCCACAGCAGCTGCCCGCTGCGATCTCCACCACCAACGTCGGCGACTACACCGTCACGCTGGACGGCACCGTAGTTCCCGGCCGGGCTTCCAAGGTGACGCTGTCGGTGAGCCGCGCGGGCAAGCCGGTGACCGACCTACAGCCCTACCTCGGCGCTTACGGGCATCTGGTGGCCCTGCGCGCCGCCGACCTGGGCTATCTGCACGTCCATCCGGAAGGCCACCCCGGCGACGGCGTGACCGCGGCCGGACCCGGCATCACCTTCGCCGTCACGGCGCCGAGCGCGGGCGACTACCGCCTGTTCCTCGACTTCCAGCACGAGGGCGTGGTCCGCACCGCCGAATTCACCTTGGCCGTCGCGCCGGGTACCCCCGCCGTAGACGCCTCGAGCCACAACGAACACACTGGTCAGCAGCAGGCGCCGGACGGCCACGTGCACTGACCCGCCGACCGCCGCACAGAACGGAGCACCCACGATGACCACCGCGACACAACCGCAGCCCTCCGGGCAGGTCGAACTCGTGATCGGTGGAATGACCTGCGCGTCCTGCGCCGCCCGGATCGAGAAGAAACTCAACAAGCTCGACGGCGTCACCGCGACCGTGAACTACGCCACCGAGAAGGCCCGGGTGGACGTCACCGGTGACGTCTCGCCCGACGACCTGATCGCCACCGTCGAACAAGCGGGCTACACCGCCGCCCTGCCCGCGCCCCCGAAGCCACAAGAAATCGCCGCCGAGGAAGATCCCGCGGCGAGCCTGCGCACCCGACTGCTGATCTCCGTGGCGCTGTCGGTGCCGGTGATCGCCATGGCGATGATCCCGGCCTTGCAGTTCACCAACTGGCAGTGGCTGTCACTGACCTTGGCCGCGCCGGTCGTGGTGTGGGGCGCGCTGCCGTTCCACCGCGCGGCGTGGACCAATCTGCGCCACGGCGCCGCGACCATGGACACCCTGATCTCGATGGGAACGCTGGCCGCACTGGGCTGGTCGCTGTACGCCTTGTTCTGGGGCACCGCGGGCAGGCCGGGCATGACGCACCCGTTCGAGTTCACCATCTCCCGGATGGACGGCACCGGCAGCATCTACCTGGAGGCCGCGGCGGGAGTCACCACGTTCATCCTGGCCGGACGCTTCTTCGAGGCGCGCGCCAAACGGCGGGCGGGTGCGGCGCTGCGTGCCCTGCTCGAGCTGGGGGCCAAGGAGGTCTCGGTTCTGCGCAACGGAACCGAGCTGCGCATTCCGGTGGAGCAGCTGACGGTCGGCGACCGGTTCGTGGTGCGGCCGGGCGAGAAGATCGCCACCGACGGCGTCGTGGTGGAAGGTTCCTCGGCCGTCGACGCCTCGATGCTCACCGGTGAGTCGGTGCCGGTGGAGGTCGGCACGGATGACGCCGTGGTCGGCGCGACCGTCAACGTGGGCGGCCGGATCGTGGTGCGCGCCACCAGGATCGGTTCCGACACCCAGCTGGCGCAGATGGCGAAGCTCGTCGAGGACGCGCAGACCGGTAAGGCGCAGGCGCAACGGCTGGCCGACCGGATCTCCGGGATCTTCGTGCCGATCGTCATCGCGCTGTCGGTCGCGACGCTCGGATTCTGGCTCGGCACCGGCGGTTCGGTGGCCGCGGCGTTCACCGCCGCGGTGGCGGTGCTGATCATCGCCTGCCCGTGCGCGCTCGGACTGGCCACGCCGACCGCGCTGATGGTCGGCACGGGACGCGGCGCGCAGCTGGGCATCCTGATCAAGGGTCCCGAGGTGCTGGAGTCGACCCGGCGGGTGGACACGATCGTGCTGGACAAGACCGGCACCGTCACCGCGGGCAAGATGACGCTGCTCGATGTCGTCGCGGCCGAGGGTGAGCAGGTCGAACGGATTCTGGAACTGGCCGGGGCGCTGGAGGATTCCTCCGAGCACCCGATCGCCCAGGCCATCGCCAAGGGCGCCCGCGAGCGGGTGGGTGAGCTGAAGCCGGTCGAGGATTTCGCGAACGTCGAGGGCCTGGGCGTGCAGGGCACGATAGACGGGCACGCGGTGGTCGTCGGCCGCGCGCGGCTGCTCGCCGACTGGTCACAGCATCTCGACGACGACCTGACCCGGGCGATGCGCGCGGCCGAAGCCGAAGGAAAGACCGCCGTCGCGGTCGGCTGGGACGGCGAGGCGCGCGGCGTGCTCGTGGTGGCCGACGCGGTGAAACCCACCTCGGCCGAGGCGATTTCCCAGCTGCGCGCCCTCGGGCTCACCCCGATCATGCTGACCGGCGACAACCGGGCCGCCGCCGACGCGATCGCCGCGCAAGTCGGCATCGATGAGGTGATCGCGGAGGTGCTGCCGCAGGACAAGGTCGACACCGTCAAGCGGTTGCAGGCCGAGGGCAAAGTGGTCGCGATGGTCGGCGACGGTGTGAACGACGCCGCGGCACTGGCCCAGGCCGACCTGGGCCTGGCCATGGGCACCGGCACCGACGTGGCCATCGAGGCGGGCGATCTGACCTTGGTCCGCGGCGACCTGCGGGCGGCGGCGGACGCGATCCGCCTGTCCCGCCGCACCCTCACGACGATCAAGGGCAACCTGTTCTGGGCCTTCGCCTACAACGTGGCCGCGATCCCGCTGGCCATGGCGGGATTGCTGAACCCGATGCTCGCGGGCGCCGCGATGGCGTTCTCCTCGGTCTTCGTGGTCAGCAACAGCCTGCGGTTGCGTGGCTTCCGCTCGACAGCCCGATAACACGGAACCGGAGGACCGGTGAGCGACAACGCTACCGAGAGCGAGCCGCTACGCGGATTCGCCAGCGACAACAACGCCTCCGTACACCCGGAGATCATGGCGGCGCTGGCCGCCGCCAACGAGGGACATCAGCCGGCCTACGGCGCGGACGTCCACACCGCCCGGCTACGCGAGCTGATCAAAGGGCATTTCGGCGAGCGCGCCGAGGTCTATCCGGTCTTCAACGGCAGCGGCGCGAATGTGGTCGGGTTGCAGGCGATGTGCGACCGGTGGAGCGCCGTGATCTGCCCGGAGTCCGCGCACATCCACCTGGACGAGTGCGGCGCACCCGAGAAGGTGGCCGGGCTGAAAGTGATCCCGGTGCCCACTCCGGACGGCAAGCTGACGCCGGAGTTGCTCGACCGGTACGCATGGGGCTTCGGCGATCAGCACCATGCCCAGCCCAAGGTCGTCTCCATCACCCAGAGCACCGAACTCGGCACCCTCTACACGCCCGGTGAGATCGCGGCGATCGGCGCGCTGGCGCGTGAGCGCGGCATGCTGCTGCACGTGGACGGCGCCCGGCTGGCCAACGCGGCCGCCGCGCTCGACCTGCCGCCGCGCGCGTTCACCACTGACGCCGGGGTGGACGTGCTGTCGTTCGGCGGCACCAAGAACGGCCTGATGCTCGGTGAGGCGATCGTGGTGCTCGACCCGGACGCGGTGCGCGGCGTGCAGTACCTGCGCAAGGCCGCGTTGCAGCTGGCCTCGAAGATGCGGTACGTGTCGGCGCAGTTCGTCGCGCTGCTGGAAGGTGACCTGTGGCTACGCAACGCGCGGCACGCCAACGCGATGGCGGCCCGGCTGGCCACGGCCGTCGCCCGGGTGCCGGGTGTCGAGATCGTACGGCCGGTCCAGGCCAACGCCGTCTTCGCCATACTGCCTCGGGAGGTCACCGAGCGGCTGCGGAAACGCTTCCGCTTCCACACCTGGGACGAGCGCACCGGCGAGGTCCGTTGGATGTGCTCGTTCGACACCACCGAGGCCGACGTGGACGCCTTCGCGACGGCGATCGCCCAGGAAATGGCCGCTCAGGACGCGTTCCCGGAAACCGCGGGCAACCGAGCACGATGATGAAACACCGGACGGGACGGCACACGTAGTGTCGTCCCGTCCGGGCATCCGCCAGGAGGTCTCATGCGCATAACGCCATGGGCGAGCATACCTCTGGCACACCGAATTCCGAAACGAAAAAAGCTCAGCCGCGCAGCGTGGTGACCGTGACCAGCGACGGTTGGATGAATGCCCCGTAGACCTCGATCGACACCCCACCGGTCGGGGTTTCGGCGGCCCATTGGGCGTGCTCGGTGATCCCTTCGCCGAGAAGCGCTTTCGCTCCGGGCGACCATGCGACGGCCACCTGGCTCAGCACCGGTCCGAGGTTCAGGTTCGCGATCGCCGCGGATTCACCGTTGTCGAAGTAGACCTCCGTGCCACCGGGGAACGGATTCACCGCGACCGCCGAGGCACTCGCCCCGCCGAACGCCGCTGCCGAACCTCCCGCTACGAGCGCGACCAAGACCGTCATGACCCGTCGACGCATCCGAATCCCCTTTTCGTGTAAACGCACTGACCACGCGGCCAGTCATGTCACCCTTGCCGAGCAGGCAGCGTTCGGCAATTCGATGTGAGGCCAATCACATATACCCTATGACGTGCGCACCGCGGCATCGAATGCCCGCACATTGTCGGCAGCCCATTCGGCGAAAGTTCGCGCCCGCCCGAGTATCCGCCGCACATCGTCGGTGACGATCGCGTTGTGTCCCGCACGCACATAGGCTTGCCCCGCAAGCGCACCGTCCGCGAATTCGGCGGACATTCCGGACGCGAGCATGTGTTGCCGCGCTACGGTTTCCGGAATGTCGGCAACCTCCACCGTGCGGCCGGTCACGGTAGCCAAAGTGGCGGCCAAATCGTGCGTGGTGAGCAATTCCGGCCCGGTGAGGGTGTAGATCCGGCCCGCGTGCTCGGCGGAGACCAACGCTTCGGCGGCGACACCGGCGACGTCACGAGGATCGATCACACCCTGTGCGGCGGAGCCGGTCATATTCGGCACCGGCTGCCCGGCACAAATCGCGGCGGCCCAGCTCAGGGTGTTGGAGGCA
Source organism: Nocardia sp. NPDC051929 (assembly GCF_044548645.1). Taxonomy (NCBI): domain Bacteria; kingdom Bacillati; phylum Actinomycetota; class Actinomycetes; order Mycobacteriales; family Nocardiaceae; genus Nocardia; species Nocardia sp. NPDC051929. The sequence continues at coordinate 105,749 of NZ_JBIUCG010000013.1, forward strand.
AAAGAGCTGGGGCGCAGAATAGTCCAGTCGACTCCGCTCTCGCGTGCGGCTTGCTCACCGGGCAAATGCCAGGTTCCGACCCGGCCGAGTCCGGCATCTCCGGTGCCGATGGCGGAAAGTTTGACGATCCTGGCAACTTTCGCGTCCCGCGCGGTGGCGATGAGTGCCCGGTCGGCCTCCACATATTCCGGGCCCAGCACGCCGACGACGAACGCGGCCTCCGCACCGGCCATCGCCTTCGCCATGGACGCGAGGTCGGTGTAATCGCCGCGCACCACTTCTACCCCGGCGGGTACCTCCGCCCGGTCCGGGTTTCGGGTGACGGCCCGGACCGATATCCCTCGCTCGCTCAACTGCCGGACGATTTCACTGCCGATGGTGCCGGTCGCACCCGTGATCACGATCATGTGGACCACCGTGCCGGGCGTTCGCGCAGGTCTCTAGGAAATTCCGGCACACCTGGCGCGGCAGCGACTGCCTACAGTGGATCCGGTGATCACCCTGCCGCGCGTCGTGACCGCCGATCTGGTCGAGACGTCCGAACCCGCACCGGAGTCGCTGCGGCCGTGGCTGGTCGAACTCGGCCGCATCCCCACCGTGCTCGACCTCTCCGAGCCGTTCGCGCACATTCCACAGACGGCCACCACGATCGTGCTGCGCGCCGAACACGGAGATGCCGGAGCCACCCGCGCCGCGCTCGTCGTCGGCCCGCAGACGAAAGCCAGCTACTCGCGCGCGAGCAAACCCGCAGGTTGCGTGCGCCTACGACTCGCGCCCGGTGCCGTCCCCGCCCTGCTCGGAGTCCCTGCGGCGGACCTCACCGATCGCGTAGCGCGACTGGACGACCTACCCGGCCCGGTCGCGCACCTCGCCGCCGAGCTGATCGAACTCGAGCACGACGAGGTCGTGCCGTACCTGGAGAACGCACTGCCGCGCCGCATTCCCGACGATCCGGCCCAGCGCGCCCACCGCCGACTGCTCGCCACCGCCGTAGCAACCATCGCCGCCGCCCACCCGCTCCCCGTCCCGGAACTCGCCACACGCCTCTCCGTCAGCGAACGCCAGCTCCGCAACCTGTTCACCACCGGAATCGGCGTCTCCCCGAAACACTTCGCCCGCATCGACCGCGTCCGGCGCGTCTTGTCCCGAGCCGAAGACACACCGTGGGCCGACCTCGCGGCAGGCACCGGCTACTACGACCAGTCCCACATGACAGCCGATTTCCGCAGCCTGATGGGCGTGCCGCCGACCTCGTTCCTCCGAGGTGAGGTGCCCGCCCCGTCCCCGTGCCGCGCACTCACCCGCTTCCGTTGATCGGGCGCGAACGATCGCAATACAAGCGTTCACAAGGGAGGCGGGGCAAGCCGTGTGCGCCGTCCGGGAGGATCTCCACCGCGTCGGGATAATGGGTGTGCCGCCATTCCCGTGCGAAGGTGATCGCCGCCGTGGCGCATGCGGCGAAATCCATTCGCAGTCCGTGTAGGAATACGCTCACGTGAACGTCGTTCGATGGGTTCATGGATGAATCGCCACACATCACGCACCTGGTCCCGGTGTGGACGTCGCGCAATCGCTCACGACTCCGGCTGCGTTCGTTTCGGTGCGGCGGAAGTATCGGTAGTCCTCGCGGCTGGCTATCACCGCCGCGACGAGCGTCGCACACGATGAGTAGTCGCATTCGTAGTGCAGTTCCAGCGCCTTTCTGGCATTCGCGCGACTGGATACCGGCCAGTGTGGGTTGTCATGTGCGCGCCGGAACCGCGACTCATCGACGCGGAGGAGCCGCCTCGTGCGCAATTCGTCATCCGACATGAGTTGTCCCCGACCTGTGCCGAGTACGCGGCATCTGGTCCGCCCAGGCCCGGACGGCTTCGACTACGAACCTGCCTGACGGGCGGAAGGCGGTGCGCGGCGGCACTATCCAGTGCCGGATCGCGCCTACCGCAGCGGTTGGCGAAGGCAGCGCGATCGTCGCTCCCGTCCGCGCGACCGCCACGTCCAGCCGGAACAGTTCGGCGAACAACCGCACGTCATCGGGCAGATCGGGCTGGATGAGGAAGGTCCAGCGCCCCGAACGCGGATGTCCCACAATCGGTCCCAACGGGACGCTTCTGTTGTGCATGTGCGCCTTCACCGCCTGCCCCAGGCGAGTGGGCATCGTCATCGCCCACACCGACCCGGCCCGCATCACGATCCGCCCGAGTTCCGGCGGGTCGACCACAGCGGGCAGACCGCACTCCTGCCGATAGAACAAGCATCGCGACAACGGTGTATCTCCGCGCGTTTCCATTCGGTACCCCCACTCCCATACGATTCGGACCCGCCTCTACCAGGCGGTACGTAGTAGTCTCGGATCGATCGGTGGGGCGCGGAATCGATTTACAGTCCACAAGAGTCCACAGAATCGGGGGTGCGTCGGCTCCATGGAGAATCCTGGATTTTTGCTCCGCACTGCGCGGCTGAGCCGGGGGGTCAGCCTGGCCGCGCTCGCGGCGAAGACCAACTACAGCAAGTCGCTGCTCGGCATGTTGGAGAACGGGCAGCGCGATGTGAAGCAAGAGCACATCATTGGCTACTCACGGGCGCTGAATATTCCGATTGGTGCCCTCATGACGCCATCACCGGACCCGATCCGAGTCGCGCACGAATGGCTGGTGGCGGATCCTGTACCCAAGGCGCGTGCCTCGACTGGTCGGCGCGTCGGAGAATCGCTGGCGACCGAAATGGAACACCGTGTGGTCCAGCTTCGGCATCTGGACGACAGTGTCGGTGGCGAGGACTTGTTCCCCTTGGTATTGCAGGAGTTCGAAAGCGCACGGGAAGTCATCACGGAATGCAGCTATTCCGAACGAGTGGGCAAGCGGCTGTTGACAGTCGCGGGTGAGCTCGCACAACTCGCCGGGTGGGTGGCCGGCGACGCAGGTAGATATGACGACGCCCAGCGGCTGTACCTGAGCGGCGCATCGGCCGCCGATGATGCCGGAGACCGCGTATTGACGGCGCAACTTTTATCCAGCCTCAGCTATCAGATCGCCAATATCGGCAATCCCAGTGAGGCCGCGCTGCTCGCACGTACCGCCGTCAAGGGAGCGATAGATGCACCTCCGGTGGTCCGGTCCTTGCTGACCGATCGCTTGGCGTGGGCATGCGCACGGTCGCGTGATCGCGAAGGAGCCGAACGAGCGCTCGATGCGGTCGACGAGTCGTATGAGCGCAGGTCATCGGACATTCCTGAGCCGGAGTGGGTGTATTGGATGGACCGTACCGAGATAGACGTGATGGCAGGCAGGTGCTTCGTCGAGCTGGGCGAACCAGCCAAAGCGAGCCCACTGTTGTCCCGCGCGATCGGGCAACTCTCGGCCGACCGAACCCGCGAAGTGGCCCTCTACCGCACCTGGCTCGCGGAGTCTTTCCTGAGGAAGCGTGAACTGGACGCAGCGCGCGCAACCATCCGGCAGGCGGAGAAGGCTGCCGCCACCGCGCACTCGGCACGGCTGGATCGGCGGATTGCCGAAGTGCGGGGAATGCTGACCTGAATGAGCACTCGCGGAATCGCGCTGGCTACGAGCCGAAACTCAATTGATCCCGTCGATCAGCAGTTTCGCAGCCACCGCCGCCCCGTCCGAGCGGATCATGCCGCCCACTTCGTTCGCGCGCGCTCGGGTGGTAGACGCCAATGCGATGTCGAGAGCGGCGGACAATGCGGCTGCGCTGGGGTCGGCTTCCGCACACGCCGCTCCGATGCCGAGGTCGACCACCCTGCGTGCCCAGTACGGCTGGTCCATCATCTGGGGTACCACCACTTGCGGGACGCCCGCCCGGGCGGCGGCGGTCGTCGTGCCCGCGCCGCCGTGGTGGATGACGGCGGCGACCCGGCCGAACAGCGCTTGATGGTTGACCTCGTCGATGGCCATGCAGTCGGGCAGGTCATCGATCAGGGCCAGCTCGGCCCAGCCACTGGAAAGGAGGACTCGGCGGTCGTGGGCGCGGATCGCTTCGATCGCGGCCCGCGCGATCCCGCCGCGCATCGGCATACTGCCGAACCCGACATACACCGGGGGTGTGCCCGCGTCCAGGAACGCCGACAAGTCGGTGGGCAAGGCGCGTTCGTCGGGGACGATCCAGGCACCCGTCTGCACCACGTTCAGTTGCGGCGATTGCGGCCATGGACCCAGCACCGGGTCCGCGGCCAGCCACGGACTCTCGGTGATGACGTGGTCGCGTACGTCGGTGACCGGCCCTAGCCCGAGCGCCGCCCGGCCGGTATCGAGCGCGTGGCCGAACTGTGCGTTCCAACCGTGGCTGTCGATTTCCCACAGCAACTGGTTCGCGATCGCCTCGGGCGCGGGTCGATCGCCCGGCAGCGGCATCGGCGGGTGATGCGGCGAGGGCAGACTGGTCGGCTGGTAGCTCACATACTGGTAGTGGATGCCGAGCTTCTCGGCGACGGACCGGGCCGCGACCTGGGTCACGCCGGCCGCGACCACAACGTCGCATTCTGCGGCCGCTGTGGCGATCGTGTCGAATTGGATTCTGGGCCAGGCCGTCACAAATCGCGACAGCTCAGCCCGCGACGGTCTCCCGGCTCGGGAACCGGCCTTTAGCGGCCCCAGCGGCACTATCGGCACCCCCAGGTCAGCGCAACGCGGGGCGATATCCGGTGGCGCGCACACCCGCACCCGCGCTCCGAATTCCCGCAACCACAGCGCGAGCCCCAACATCGGCTCGCTGTCGCCGCGCGACCCACTCGCCGTCAACAGCACCCGCACGGGTCACCGACGCTCTACAGCTGGATGCACACTGATGCGCCTGGCCCGAACGAAGTCGACGATGCCGCCCATACCGACCATCATCGACCCGGAACACGTTGCCCCCCTGCGCATCCGTTCCCATCCCGGAGAACCTGTGATACGTCACGGCAGCCGTTGCTACGACCGGCTCGACGAGTGAGCAGACGCGCTCGACCATGCGGCCAGGCAGATCACGCTCGCCGAGCAAACAGCGTTCGGCACTTCGCTGGGCGGCCGCTTACTGAGCGACGCACGCGGCCATCCGTGCCCGAAACGCAGTTGGTGCGAACGTTTCCGCGTGGGCGCGGACGATGCGCGGGTCGTAGCGGGCGGCGTCGAAGTCGGCCATCGCCGCGGCCAGGCGGGTGACGACGTCGGGATCGGCGCCCGGAGCGATGTGTTCGCCGGTCGTGCCCGGTCGTACCGTGTCGAGCGCGCCGCCCGCGCCGATGGCGATCACCGGGGTACCGCAGGCCATGGCTTCGACCGGGACGATGCCGAAGTCTTCCACGCCGGGCATGAGCAGGGCGCGGCAGCGTTGGTACATGTCCCGCAGGACGTCGGTAGAGGTGGCGCCCAGAAAAGTTGTCTCGGGTCCGGCGAGGGCTTCGAGCTGAGGCCGGAAACGACCGGCGCCCAGCACGACCAGCCGCACGCCGGCGAGTTGCGCGGCTCGTATGGCGAGATCAGCGCGTTTGTAGGGAACGAGGCGACCGGCGCAGAGAAAGAAGTCCTCCCGGGCACGTGTGGGATCGGGGGTGAAACGGTCGACATCGACGGGGGGATTGATCACGGTGGCGGTCAGGCCCCACCAGTCGCGGATCCGGTCGGCGACGGCGGTCGAGTTGGCGATCACCTGGGTCAGGCGCGGCGCGGCTCGCAGTTCGGTGCGGCGGGCCAGTGCGCCCAGGGCGCAGAGGGCGAACTGGCCGGTCCGTCCGCCGGCTTCGCGGATGCGGAACTCTCGATCCCAGGCCCATCGCGCGGGGCTGTGCACATAGGCGATCACGGGCGCGTCGGTGGCCAACGCGGCCTGAGTGGCGAACGAGTGGTGGCTGACGACCACGGCGTCATAGCCCTGCAACGGCATACGACGCAGGGAACGGGGGACGAACGGCAGCAGAGGGGCGTGCCGACCGCGGGTCACCGTGTGGGCGCGGGAGAGCCAGGTGTCGTGGACATGCCGGACGGGCAGGCGGATTCCGTCCGGCGTGACGATCGGGGCGTAGATGTCCGCACCGGGCCAGGTGCGGGCGAATTCGCCCACGACGGCTTCGGATCCGCCGAATTCGGTGAACCGTTCGTGGACGATGGCGATGCGGGGTGTGGTCATCGAGATGTGCTCGTTTCGATGTGCCGCGGCGCGGCGGTGCGGCGAATCGCGGGAGCGACCGATCGTCCGCGCAGCAGTCCATCGACGGTGCCGCGTTCGAGGGCGGTCCGGTACACCTCGGCCGCGGCCGGGCAAGCCGACAGGGTGGCGGCGATCGCGTCGTGGTCGTGTGCCGCCGAGGTGACGAAGGATTGCCCGAGTACTCCGCGTTGCAGCAGTTCTTGCAGGAACAACGTGCGGAACGCCTGGCATGGGTTCCCGTGGGAATCGAGGGTTTCGAAGATCAGGCAGGAGGAGCGACCGCGGACCCGGAGGTGGTCGCCGATCCCGAGTTCGGTTACCAGCGCGGTGAACCCGGTCGCCAGTGCGGCGCCGGCCGCTTCCATTCGAGCGATCGGATCGCCGGTCCGGTAGGCCGCGGCGACCGCGCGGAAGGCCGCCAGCCCGCTGGTTTCCGGCCCGTGCGTGGTGGACAGCAGAAACACGCGGTCGGCGTCGGTGCGCAGACCGCCCCGTTCCAGGTACTCGCGCCGTCCGGCGAGCGCCGATATGGGGAATCCGTTACCCATGGCCTTGCCCCAGCAGGACAGGTCGGGAGTTACGCCGTAGACGGACTGTGCGCCGCCTGCGGCCCAGCGAAATCCGGTGATCATCTCGTCGAACACCAGCAGGGTGCCGTGCCGATCGCACAGGGCGCGCACGGCTTGGAGATAGCCTGGCTCGGGTTCCGCGGTCGCGGTGGCCGCCTCCATGACGACCGCGGCCACGGTGTCGCCCGCCAGGACCGCGGCGAGGGCGTCGACGTCGTTGTAGGGAAACCGGACGGTTTCGGCGCCGACCTGAGCGGGGATGCCCGCCGACATCGGTGTCGTCGCGATGAACCAGTCGTCGACCGAGAAGAACGGCTGCTCGCAGACGGCGAGCCGCTGGCGACCGGACACGGCCCTGGCCAGCCGGACGGCGGCGGTGGTGGCATCGGAGCCGTTCTTGGCGAACTTGACCATGTCCGCACCGGGGACCAGGTCCAGGAAGTCCTCGGCCGCGAGCAGTTCCAGTTCGGTCGGCCTGCTGAAGTTCACTCCGTCGGCGATCGTGGTCGTCACGGCGTCGAGAACCGGTGCACAAGCATGGCCGAGGGTGACCGAACGCAGTCCCATCCCGTATTCGACGTACTGGTTGCCGTCGGCATCCCAGACTCGGCATCCGTTGCCGCGCACCAATATCGGCGCCATCTGCTCGGGGTATTGATCGGCTCCGCGGGCGTAGGTGTGCGCGCCGCCCGGCACCAGCTCGTGCAGCCGACGCTGCAGCGCATTGCTGCGGGCGAACCCGTGGTGCGGTGGGAGGTCGGGGGGCAGAGTCATCTGGTGCTCCGTATGCGGTGCGGGCAGGATACCGGCGGAAGCCGGTACAGCAGAGCGGTGCCGGTGAAGTGCCGGACGGGGATACGCTCCGGCGGCGAGGAGGTCGCGGGACGGCCGGAGGTGTTGTGGTCGTGCGCCGGGGCGCGCCCGGTCGCCGAACTCACGGGACCGGCTCCCCACGGACCGGCGCGTCATCCGGGACAGCCGTGCGGGCCGGATGACTGTACGCCCAGAGGTCGTGATCGCCGCGAGGTCCGAAGACATCGAGGTGCCCGCGCATCCGCCCTTCCTCGGCGAACCCGGCCGCGGCGACCGCAGCCGCTGCGGCGACGTCGGACACGGGGATCGCGATGGCGACGCGGAGAATCTCGAGCCGTTCGGTCGCATGGCGCACCAGTAGGCGGAGCACGCTCGCGCGGGTTTCCGGGCGAGCCGACGCGTCGGTCCAGACGCTGAGCCGGACATTGCGATCGAACATGTCCAGCCCGTGCAGCCGGGCTTCCCCGACGAATCGGCCGTCGTCGAGAATCGTCAGCGTCAGCCCAGGCCCGGAACGCAGGCCTGCCCTGGCTTCGGCGAGTTCGGCCAGCCAGTGGCGCAGGGATTGTCGGCGCAGCCACGCGGCGGGTGACATGTGCGGATCGCGTGCCAGCGTCGCCCGGTTGCGGATACGGGCCGCGCGGCGCTGCCGGAAATCGGAGACACGGCGTGACCGCACCAGCACCCCGCCGCGGTCATCGGAGTCGGTGAGGGCGACGGCGGCGCTGCCCCGCAACCACCTGAACACCCGGCGCGATCGGGAAAGCTGGTACCGCAGACGCGCGGCTGCGATGCTCACGCGGGGCGGCCCGTGCGGGACAGCGGGGGCGGCGGGCAGTTGCGTCGTCGTCGGGTGGAGGCGCTGCCGGGCCAGGTAGACGGCGGTGAACCCGAGGTCGGGCCGATCGGGGCGGGTCACCGCCCACAGCTCGTGGTCGCGGCGTGCGCCACCGGCATCGAAATAGGTGGTCATCCGGGCTTCGTACCGCAGGCCCGCCGTGGCCGCGACCTTGGCCGCGGCGACGTTGCCGGGTGCGATCGGTGCGGTGATTCGCATGAGGCCGAGACTGTCGAAACCGAAGTCCGTCATCATGGTCAAGGCAAGAGCGCCGATACCGCCGCGCGCGACGGCGGAGCTGATCCAGATGCCGAGTTCGGCGCTGCCCGCCGCCGCATCGATCGAGGCCAGTTCGATCTGTCCGGCGAACCGCCCGGCCACCTCGATGACCATGCTCACCCGCCGCCCAGCGCGTGCCTCGGCCCAGTTGTCCAGGCATTCCCGCACCCAATGGCGGGCGGTGTGGCGGTCGGGCCAGTCCTGCTCCGAGCTGACCCAGTAGCGCTCCATGATCGCGCGATCATGGAGCCGGATCCGCCGCCACTCAGCGAAATCGTCGAAGCGCGGCGGCCGCAACCGCACCGGCGTTCCGGGTGGACCGGTGATGGTCGGCTGCGCTTCGATACGGCGGTACTGTCGTCGGGTCATCCGCCGGGGCGCTTCCTGCCGAGCGCGACCGTGCCCAGCTTTCCGTCGTCGGAGACCGTGAGCCGCCAGTAGCCGCCGTCGGGCGCCTTGAGCACTGGACCGTTGTCGGCGTGCTCGCAAACCCAGGTTCCGTCGGCGGTCACCGCGGCGCGGACGGCCCCGTCGCTGCTCTGTGCCTGGAACACGTCCGCGCCGTGCGGTCCCGCTTGGGACACCACGGTGCCGGTGAACCGCGGAGTGCGCATGCCCTTGCGGCCGATGACATTCCAGCCGCCCGGAAACGTCTCGACGGGAATGTCGTCGGTGATCCCCGAGATCAATCCGAGCGCGGTGCCTTCCGGACAGCCGACCGGATCCACGCGCACCGGGATGCCCGGCGGCTGCGACTCCGCGTCGAAGATCACGTTCGCCAGATATGGCTGTCGGCAGTAGTTCAGTTCCAGCCCGACCGAACGGGCCGCGACCTTCGCGTTGACCATGCCGAACTGCGCGGGCCCGCCGCGCCCGTTCTCGCCGACCGACACGGCGACGTCGGCTCCTTCGAACCACACGTTGGTCAGCCACCAGTCGTTGGCGGCGCCGTCGACCCGCAGGTGCCGGTGGGTGGTGAGCGGGTGCTGGTCGGAGACGAATTCGACGTTGGTGAGCGCCAGCCCGGCGTTGTGGTCGTTGCCGGCGCCGAGGACGCCGGTGTGATTACTGGTGAACTTCGAGGAGGTGACGTAGTTCTGGATACAGGATGTGGTCAGTCCGATCCCGAAGTTGTTGATGTCGCAGTTGATGAAGGCGGTGCCGCCGGTGTTGTCGCGCAACACGACTCCGCGCTGGGTCAGGTATCGGGGATGGTTGTCGCTGAGGTGGTTGCCGCGCAGTACCACCGCGTCGAACGAGCAGCGAAAGCATTCCGACAGGTCGACCGCCGTCGAGCCGGGACCTGTCGTGTAGATGCCCAGCCTGGCGAAACGCACCCGGCTGCGCTTGCGCAGCCGCACCAGAGTGCCCTCGCCCGCGTAGACGATCGTGGTGACGTCGGCGCCGTCACCGAGAATCGTGGCGTAGTCCGGAAGATCGGGCATCGACTCGACCCGGTAGTGCCCGGCGGGCAGGTAGAGCACCAGCGGCTCGTCCGGGTCCTTCGCCACGGCTGCGGCCAAAGCCTTGGTGTCGTCGGCGATACCGTCTCCGACGGCTCCGAAGTCCCGGACGTTACGTGCCGCGGGCGCATCGGTGGTCGGCGACCGGAACTGCGGGTCGTCCGGCTCGGCTGTGGTGCAGGCGGCGGTGATCGGAAGTACCGCCGCCGCACCCAAAGTCGCGGCGAGCAAGCGGCGCCGCCGGAGAATGTCGTCGCTCATACCCTCAACCATCCCACCAGTCGGTCCGCCGCCGATCCGGGCGCGTGGTAGCCGACCACGCCGGTCGGCCCGGACGTGCCGAACGCGGTCAGGGCGGTACGCAGCCGCGGTTCGGTGAGTCTGCCGAGATCGGCGACGCCGAGAATGGCATCGGACAACGGCGCGACGGCGACCGCGTCGGCGGCACGACTGACCGGTGCGGTCTCGATGATCACGCGGTAATAGCGCTCGCGCAGATCGGCGATGAGATGGGCGAAGTGTTCCGAGGCGATCAGGTCGGACGTATCCGGCTCGATGTGCCCGATCGGCAGCACCGCGACCCCGGTCCCGCCCCAGTCCTCGGTGATCGCCCGGTCCAGCGGTACACCGCCGCGCAGCAGCGTCGTCAGGCCTGGACCGGGCACCGTGCCGGAGCTTCCGTCGCCGGAGGTGTCGGCGTCGACGAGGATCACCGGATGACCGGCATCGGCGAAGGCCAGCGCCAGGGTGTTCGCCACCTTTGATAGTGATCGGTCGGTGAGGCTGGTGCATTCGATGATCTGGGCGCCCCGCAGGTGATTACGCAGTCGCCGGGCCGCCTCGGAGGTGGATTCTCCGTGGTCGAAGGCGGCGACCACCGGGACCGGCGCGACCTCGGCGAGGTTGCTACTGGTGCGAATACGCCGGTCGGTGCGTTCGCGCAGAAATGCGGCCGCGAAGCCGAGCAGCAGTCCACCGAACGAGCCCATGGCGACGAACCGGCTCGTGCCGGGGCCTGCCGGAGCGGCCGGTAACCGGGCACGGTCGACAACCGAGACGCGGGCGGCGGGAGCAGCGCCTGATTCGATGGATTCGAGACTGTCGACCAGAGCCCGGAATTGGGCGACCGTGGCGTCGGTGAGATCACGCGCCCGCTGCGCGGTGGGCGCGGAGACCGCGATCTCCAGGATCGTGCTTGCGGGCGGCGACGAGGCGGTGATCCGCCCGCGGAACTCGTCCGGCGATTCCGTCAGCCCTTGGTCGTGGACGACCCGCTCAGCTACCGCGGCGCTGGTGGCCAGTTCGAGATAGGACCGCACGCGCTGCTGGGCCGCCAGACCGCCCTGGTAGGAGTCGTTGACCGAGGTGCCGGTGGCCATCGAGACGTACATCGTGCTGTTGGCCACGTACGTCACGGCGCGGGAGGAGGCGTACCAGACGCCGGCCACCGTGACGGTCAGCGCGATGGCGGCGATCAGCATCCACCGCCGCCGGACGATATGCCAGATATCGATCAAACCCATGAACTGCGACCTCATGTCTTGGTAACTGCTGAAGCGTGCGCCGGTGACGGGAGCGGCGTCGGACGGCGGCGGAATTCCGTGACGATCAGATGGACGAACCAGGCGAGCACGGCCGACTGGGCGAACTTGCCGAGATTCTCGAAACTGCCGAGAATCCCGCGTTCGAACAGGGTGGAGGCGCCGGTGATCGCGAGCCCCAGCACCAGGACCGGGAAGAACCGCGAATACAGTGAGCGCTCCCACGCGAGCAACAGCCCGAAGGTGAACACGACGGCGACGAGCACGCCGACCTCACCGCCGAGCAGATAGCCTTCGTTCACGTTGCCCTCCGCGAGGGACACCGACACGGTGCTCATATCCACCGACGCGCCACGCACGTCGATCGCCCAGGCCGTACCGGATTGGAGCTTCTCGATACCGAGTACCTGCGCCGGGATCAGGCTCAGGCTCGCGTGGTGGAGAACCTCGCCGGGCGACAGCCAGCCCCCTGGACCGACGAAGTACGCGTCGGTGGCGGCTTCGAGCAGGTCGAAGCGCCGCAGGATACTCAGGAACGGCCGGACGTTCTCCGGGTAGCGGGAGTCGACGAGGGCCGCGTCCAGCGCGGCCGTGCCGGAGTTCTTGAACGACTGCAGCCAGCCGAATCCGGCGACGCCGAGCACGCCGATCAGCACCACGCCGATCGTGGTGCGCCGGTTCCAGCCGAGCATCGAAAACCGCACGGCCAGCGCGAGTGCGGCGGCGAGGATCGGTGTCTTGGACTGCACGGCCGACGACCAGTACAGCTCGCCCGCGAACAGGGCGCCGAGCACCAGCGCCGTGGTCTGCGGCCGTGCAGGCCGGAGGAAGACGATCATTCCGAGCGCCGCGATCCCTGCGAACGTGGCGACGAAACTGAGCAGGGGGTTGCCGCTGCTGACCTCACCGGCCGCGCCCAGCGATCCGGTGGCCACCGATGCCGCCCGGCCCAACAGTCCGAGCCCGTAGAGCACGATCAGCGTGGGCATCACGCCGGGGTCTTCGACCGCGGCCGGGACGGCGCTCGGGGGGTGCCGCCGCCGCCAGAGCGCGTAACCGATCACCAGTAGCGCGTAACACCACAAGCCGAACACCACGTGGTCGAGCACCAGACCGATCCCGCGGTCGTATCCCAGTCCGGCCAGCCGGGGGTCGGAGATGTTGTCGCCGTAGTGCGGATCGGGCAGCACCGCGAGCAGCACCAGCGGCCGCGCCACGTAGGACAGCGACCAGAACAGGGCCTGCGCGATGAAGAACACGCGGGCGATGCCGGGAACCCACAGCGCGGCCGCCGCAACCGTGACCAGTGCAGCCGCGACGGCGGCTATATCGGTGTAGGCGTTCAGTTCCCGACCTCCGCGGCGAGGCCGACGATCTGCCGGGCGCGATCCACGTAACGATGCCCCTCGGCGGTGATCCGCCGGTGCCCGGCCGCCGCGACCTCGGCCGCGCGCTCCGGGTGGGCGGCCACCCAATCGAGAATCGAGACCAGTTCGTCGGTGCCGTCGAACAGGAAGCACTCGACGGTGTCGCGCAATAGCGCGGCGTGTTCGCCGGTGCGTTCACCGACGAACAATCCACCGGCCGCGGGCACCTCGAAGGTACGGCAGGTGTGGGTGTCGCGGTTGCCGGAGTTGAGCAGCACCAGATTGGCTGTCACCTGGGCGACCGCCGCGGAGTATTCCGGACCGTACACCGCGCCGCCGACGACGGCGCGGGTGGCGCGCAACTCAGGAACCCGGCGCCAGCCGGGGCCGCGGACCAGCAGGCGCGGTCCGTAGCGGCGTGCCAGCGACACCAGTTCGGCGCGTCGGTCGGGTCGGCACACTCCGATGAAACCGACCAGATGATCACCTGTGCCTCGGCGCGCCGCCGGATGATGCCAGGCCGGGTCGTAGGCGCTGAGCACGAAGCCCGCGGCACGGGCGCCACGCGCCAGCAACTCCGGCACGTTGTGCTGTTTGGTGGTGACGATGAGGTCCCAGCCGGGTTCGGCGGCCAGGTAGGCATCGGTCAGGTTCTCGGGATTGGACACGTCGTCAGGGCTGTAGTGCACATGCAACGCGGCGGGCACGTCGAGCAGTCGCTGCTGGTCCAGATGGATTCCCTTGAACACGAACAGCATCTCGGGCCGGAAGGTGGCAGCGTTTCGTTCGATCTCGGCGTGTACCCGTTCGACTGTGCGCCGGTCGCGTCGGCCGGTCGCCTTCGCGTACACCCACGGCGGCGACAGCCTGGCCGGAAGAGTCACCGGTGTGGAGTCGACCACGAGCACGTCGTGGCCGGCCTGACGGAAGCCGTCGGCCAGCGAACGCGCGTTGCTGCCGAGCCAGTCGTCGCCGACGAACAGAATTCTCATGGTCGGATTTCCTTCCGGGGCACGATCGGCAGCGGCACGGTGTCGGCTTCGGCCCGATCCCGGCGCGTCAGGAAGCGCACCCGCAGCAAATGCCAGGTGGCGACGGTGATTTCGGCCACCAGCAGGCCGTAGACCAGGGTGTGCACCGAGCGGGTCCGCACGGTCAGCACCAGTGCGCCCGCGGCGACGAGAGTCCCCAGCAGCGCGCCGATCAGGACGCCGGTGGTGTCCTGGCGCACCGGCAGGATGGCCGTGGTGATGAAGGAGGTGACCGTCGTGGCGGGCAGAATCAGCACCTCGATCCGCAACAGGCCGGTGGACGCGGCGAACTCGGTACCGAAGACCAGCCGGATGAGCAGTGGCGCGGCCAGCCAGATGCCGACCGAAGCGAGTGCGGCGACGGCGACGGTCACGGCCAGCGCTTGCAGGCTGTGCCGCCAGAACCCGTGGTCGTCGCCGCGCCGGGCCATCCGTGGCAGCAGCGCGAAGCCGATGGCGTCGAGCAGGGATTGGACCGCGCGCACCAGGCGGTCGCCCGCCGAGTACAGCCCCAGCGAGATGGCGTCGAGCACGGTCGAATACAGCGTCGCCGCGCCCTGACCGTAGCCGGTGACCAGCAACCGGGAGACGAACACCGGAACGCTGCGGCGCAGCACGACGCCGTAGTAGCGAGGACGAGCAGGCGGCCCGTACCGGCGCCAGGCGTCCCACCATGTCAACGCCACCGTCGGCACGGAGGACAGCAGTAAGCACAGCAGGGCGATGTGCGAGTTCGGCAGCTGGGGAAGCAAGCCGACCAGCAGCCCGAGATAGCACAGTCGGCCGACGGTCTGATACGCGGTGGAGGTGCCGAATCGTCCCTCACCGATCAGCAGCCAGTCCTCCGACAGGGACCAGAAGCCACCGACGAACAGCCCGAGCAGCACCATCTGCGCTGCTTCCGGCACGCGCACGGCCGAGGCTACGGCGAGCGCGGCACCGAACAGCGTCGCCGTGGTGAGCCGGATGGCCAGATAGTCGCCGCGCAGCTGGTTGATCTCCCGCAAGCGGGTGTCTTTGCGCGCGTTGATCTCCGGCACGCGGGCGGACAGGAACTGCGTGACTCCCAGATCCACGACAAGCGAACCGATGAAGTAGGCCGACATGCCGATGGCGAGCAGGCCGAGGCCGTTGGCGCCGAGCACCCGGGCGATCAACGGCACGGTCACGACCGTGACGATGTACTGACCGTATCTGCCGAAACTCACCAGGGCGATATCGCCGAGCACCTCGAACCGGCTCGGCTTGCTGTGCGCGCCACCACCTCCCGGCCCGCGCGCCCCGTCGGCGCGCCGGTGCACCCCGCGGGGGCGCGGGGGTAGTTCGACGCGGGGGAAGACGTCGGTGGTGAGCGTGGCCAGGTAATCGGGTTCGGTCACGGCGGCGCCACCTCGTCGAGGAAGCGGGTGACCACATGTGCCGTGGCGCGGATGTCGAAGTCGCGCGCGCGGTCGGCGCCCGCGGCGGCGATCCGGGCGCGTGCGACCGGATCGCCGAGCAGTTCGGTGAGAGCCGCGGTGAGGGCGGCTTCGTCACCGGCAGGAACCAATCGGCCGGTACGCCCGTTGTCGATGATCTCGGCCGGGCCGCCGGGCACCGTAGCGATCACCGCGCAGCCCGCGGCCATACCCTCCACGACCACCTGCCCGAACGGCTCGGGCAGCACCGAGCAGTGCACGAGCACGTCGGCCTCGGCGAGGTAGCGGTCGGGGTCGTCGACGTGACCGGTGAAGGTCACGGCCAGACCGAGTTCGTCGGCGAGTCGTTCCAAGTACTGCCGAAACGGCTGTTCGTCGAAGAACGTGCCGCCGACGAGGTACACCGCAGCAGGCCGGGTCGGCACCGCCGCCAGGGCCCGCAGGAATACGTCCTGGCCTTTCCAGGGGCTCAACCGTCCCACGACGACAACGACCGCGTCGGCGGCCGCGCGGCCGCGCGGCGACGGCGGCGCGGCAGGCAGGGCGACGCCCGGATAGGCGACGGCCGCCGGGACACGCGCGGGCAGCGTGGCACGGGTGCCGTGACTGTTGGCGAGCAGTCCCCGGCAGACCAGGGCGGCCAGCAGCCGGATCGTGGTGGCCGGGAGCAAGCCGAAGTAGTCCCGGGACACCCGGTCGTGGACCTGCCAGACGAGCGGCACCCGCGCGCGGCGGGCCGCGACCGCCCCCAGCACGAGCGCTTTGCTGCTCTCCGCGACCAATACCCGAGCGCGCAGCTCGCGGACCGCTCCACCGACCGTCCAGCCCAGCCGCAGCAGCGCGAGAAACCCGGTGATCAGCCGCAACGGGCCGGATGCGGTGGTCATCGCCCGGCTGTCGAATCGGCCTGTCACGACACGAGTCTCGATCCCCGCGTCGCGGGCACGAGCCATCACCGGGCCGTCCTCGGTGCACACCAGCGCCACTTCGGTGCCCTGTGCCCGCAGGGTGCGCAGCAGCCGCAGGGTGGCCAATTCGGCTCCGGAGGGCGCGGCGGTATGGCCGAGGAAGACGGCGGGTCCGCTCATACGAGCTCCCGGTACAGCGCCGCGTGCCGCCGGGCGGCGACATGCCAGCTGAAAGTCTCCGCATGGGCGCGGCATTGCGCCGGTGTGGGCCGACAGCCCGCGATCGCCGCGCTGATCCGAGCCGCGAGCGCGGTGGGGTCGCCGGGCGGCACGATCAGCGACGGATCCAGGCCCTGCACGGCGTCGGGCAAACCACCGCACCGGGTGACCACCGGCGCCCGGCCCGCGGCGAGCGACTCGAGGGCGATCAGGCCGAATCCCTCCAGGGCTACGGTCGGCACCACCGTGAGTGCGGCGGAGGTGTAGCGGGCGGCCAGCTCATGGTCGGGAATCCGGCCGGTGAACTCGACGCTGCCATCGAGCCCACCCTCGGTGGCTGCGCGCCGGAGATCCGCCTCGGCGCTGCCGGTTCCGACGATGACCAGACGAGCCTCCGGGTGTTCGGCGAGCACCCCGGGCCAGGCGCGCAGCAACACATCGATCCCCATCCGGCGCTCCAGCCGACGCACACAGAGCACGACCGGCGCAGACGCGGGGACCGGGGCGGGGCGGAACCGGGTGAGATCGACCCCGGGCGCGATCACCTCGATGCGATCGGGCGCGATGCAGTAATCGTCACACAGCACGTTGCGGAAGTGTTCCGAGAGCACAACGAAATGATCCGCGCAAACGTATCGCATACGTTCGATGAGGTATTTGGCGAAGGCTGCGACGGGATGCTGTCCGTGCATTCGACTTTCCGCCGCCCACGGGCCGTGGAAATGCACGACGAGTGGTAGCCGGCGACCACGCCGGTCCCTGGCGGCCGGGCCGTAGAGGCAGAAGTGGCGATCCACGATCGTGCCGGGGTCCAATGCGTCGCGAGCGCAGAACGCGGTGCGGGCGCGGCGCAGGGTCGACCCGCCGACCGGCCCCCAGGATCGGGCCCCGGCATGCGTCCGGTCAGGCAGGCCGAATGCGGCGGCCGACATCGAAATCCCTGGTACATCCGATAAAGCGCCGTGCAAGTCCGTGAAATATCGGCCCAGGCCGCCGGGCGCGGCGCCGAACCATTCCGATCCGGTCATGTGCACCTTCACCGCGCCGGACGCACTCGTCATGACCCGATCCCTTCGTCCCGTTCGCCGCACCGTGAAGTCGTCTGCCGAACTCGTTCACGGCCGGAAAGTATAAGGCCGCGCACCGGATTCATCCTGGTCGCGCAGAGGATGGGCAACTGATATCCAGCGCTGGGAATTCCGAATGCAGATGCCAACTCGCGGTGAAATGTGGCATAGTTTCGGCAATTACGAGGCAATGTACGATCGCGATTCTGACAAAGGGGCGGCTTGGGATGCGGAAACTGTCGGTGTGCGTGCCGGCCTACAACGCGGAACGAACTCTGTCCGCGACCCTGGACTCGGTGCTGGCCCAAGATCTCGATTTCGAAGTCGTGATCCTCGACAACGCGAGCACCGACCGCACCGGTGACATCGCGCGAGCGCGGCGCGATCCGCGCGTGCGTGTGCTGCGCAACGATCGGGTACTGCCGATCGGCGCCAATTGGGACCGGGCGATCCGGGAATCCACCGGGGACCTCGTGAAGGTGGTCTGCGCCGACGACATCCTGCGTCCCGGCGCCCTCACCGCGCAGTCGGCGGAGTTCGACGACGACGCGATCGCGTTGTGCGCGGGCAGGTTCGACGTGATCGACGAGTCCGGCGACATGCTCGAGACGGGGCTTGGGCTGCCGCAGCTGGTCGGCAGGCACGGCAGCCGCCATCTGGCCCGGATGATCGTGCGTCGCGGACCGGCCGACTTCGGCCCGACCGCGGCCGCCATGTTCCGGCGTACCGACTACGACGCCGTCGGCGGACTGCGCGGCGACCTGGTGTTTCCGATGGATGTGGACCTGTTCGCCCGCGTCGGCAGCCGCGGCGCTTTCGTCGGGCTCGGCGACATCGTTGCCGCGTGGCGGAACTCCTCGTTCAACCTGTGCAGTCGCACCTCGACCCGTAGCAAGCTCACCGAGCAGCTGCGATTCCATCATCGCCTGGGCGCCGATCACCCGGATCTCGTGCGTCCGGCCGACGTGCTGGCCGGTGATCTGCGTCTGGTCCGGGCGTTGGGGACGCGGCTGCGGGTGCGAGCGCGGGCCACGGTAGGCCGCTGAGCACGATCGCGGTCGCTTCTGTCCGGTAGGGTCCACTGTCGATCACACCGTCGAGCTCGTGCCGTCGACAGCGGCGGTGCCGCCGCACATCGGCAAGTCAGCCACGATCATCAGCGCAGTGGCCGGTGCGACCGAGTCAGCCGGCCAGTGCAGCCGGTGTCGGCGCATCCGAGGGGTGGTGTTCATCGGTACGGCTGTCCTTCGCTCGTGAACTGCTGGCCGGGGGCGGCCCAGGGGGTGTGGCGGTCGTCCACACCTCCTTTTCTGGGTCCGCGGGGATCGTCGAGGAACCAGCGACCGTCGAGTTCCGGAAGTCCGGACGACACTTCACCCAGCAGGTCGGGCAGCGTCAACAGCACCCGGTCGGGTGCTGCCTCGATCAGCTCCCGTGGGCTGATGATCGGGATGTCGGTGCCGGGCATTCGGCGTCCCTGCTTGGCGGGCGCGACGTCGGCGACGCCTGCGACAAGCCCCTGGTGCGCACCAGCCAGCGACAGCAGGGCAACCGCCCGGGACGCTGCCCCGTAGGCATAGACTCGCTGCCCGGCCGCGGCCGCATCGATCAGCCAGGTCCGCAGCGCGCGCACGTGATCGTCCACGAACCGCTGTAGCAGGCGCAGCGATTCCGGGGTGATGATCTCGCGTTCGCGGGACAGGATCTCGCGCACGGTGCGGTCGGGCGCTGCGGGCCCGCGTCGAGCTGCCACCAGCACCGTCCCGCCGTAGAGGTCGAACTCCCACGCGGTGGTCACGCTCATGCCCGCGCCGGTGAGCGCCAGGCTCAGCGCATGCAGGGAGTAGTACGCGAAATGCCCGTGGCGCAACGCGTTCCACTGCCGCTGTGCCACGATGGCGGCGAGCGAGTGGTACTGCAACAGCAACAATCCGCCCGGGGCGACGGCCGCGGCGCGGGCGGCGAAGGCTGCACGCTGGTCGGGTTCGTGCATGATGCCGAAACAGTCCAGGACCAGCTCCGCCTGCGCGGCGTCGGCTTCCGCGCAGCCACGCTCGGCCAGCAACGGCAGCCACGAACCACCGTGCGGGCTGCCGAATTCGATGACCGTGTTGCCGCGCAGCAGGCCGGCCGCGTCGACCCGCGCAATCGCGTCAGCGGCCTGATCACGGAGAGCCTGCGGCTCCACTCCGCGGGGTTCGGACCCCACGGTGTCGTCTTCGGCGAGTTGTGCCAGCTCGCATCGCGCACACCGCACCATCCGCAGCTGATGCGTGGTCTCCGCCGGCGTCACCGGTCGTGCCGCGGGCGGGAAATCATCGGCCGCGGGCACCGTCCCGAGATCCAGGACGGTGTGCAGAACGGCGCCGGAGCAGGCGCGGCAGCGGCCGGTCATGACACGATGCCGGTGTGCGTATCGAGCAGACCGACCTGGCCGACGTGGTGGTGCTGATCCCAGCGCCCGTCCGGGACGACCGGGGCCTTTTCACCCGGACCTTCGATGCCGCCGAATTCGACTCTCACCTGGGGATTCCAGGAATTTCCGCCAGTTTTGTGCAGGACTCGCAGTCCCGGTCGCGCCGGGGGGTGGTGCGCGGCATGCACGGCCGATCCGGGCGCGGCGAGGCCAAGCTGGTCCGCTGCGCACACGGCGCGGTGCACGACGTGCTGGTCGATATCCGACCGTCGTCGCCGACGTTCGGCCGGACGCAGGCGTTCCGGCTCGACGACGAGGAGTTCCGGCACCTGTACGTGCCGCCGGGATTCCTGCACGGATTCCAAGCACTCACCGACACCGCCGACGTGTGCTACCGCATCGATCGGCCGCACGATCCCGCCGAGGATCTCGGCGTCGCCTTCGATGATCCGGACTTGGCGATCGCCTGGCCGCTGCCGGTGACGGTGATGTCGGATCGCGACGCGAACGCGGGACGATGGGAGCATCTGCGGGCTACCCTGTCGCCGGCGCGGTGACCGCACGCAGCCGCGGGTCCAGCGCGCCGGACGCGCGCAGCCGCTGGAGCCACGTGAGTCGCGTGAATCGCTGGAAGAAGGCGTCCTGGGTGAGGCCGCGTTCGGTGTACTCGCGGTAGAGTTCGGCGGCGCCGTCGGGCACCGACCACCGCGCCTCGAACCCGAGCACCGCGCGAGCGGCGGAGAAGTCGACCCGGTAGGAGCGTGGGTCGGCCCCGGTCTCGCCGGTGACAAGCAGCCGCGACCCCGGCACGGTGGCCACCACCGACTCGGCGATCTCGGCAACGGTGAGGTTGTTTCGCTCGGTCCCGATGTTGAACGCCCGGCCGGCGACGGCCGATGCCGGTGCGGTGAGGCAGCGTTCGAAGGCTGCCGCGATGTCGCGGGCGTGGACCAGCGGCCGCCAGGGCGTGCCGTCGGAGAGCACCTTGACCACACCGGTGAGGACGGCGTGACCGACGAGATTGTTGAGCACGATGTCAGCGCGGGGGCGAGGCGAGAATCCGAACGCGGTGGCGTTGCGCAGGAACACCGGAACGAAGTGGTCGTCGGCCAGCGCCGCGACGTCGTCTTCGACCCGCACCTTCGACTCGGCATACGGGGTGATCGGCCGCAGCGGCGCCGACTCGGTCACCAGCTCGTCTCCGGCGGCCCCGTACACCGAGCAGGTGGAGGCGTACAGGAACCGTGACACACCGGCTTCTTTTGCGAGCCGAGCCAGACGCACCGAGGCGCGATGGTTGATCTCGTGGGTGACTTCCGGCGCGAGCGCACCCAAAGGATCATTGGACAGCGCGGCGAGATGGACGACCGCATCGATGCCGCGAAGGTCTTCGATCCCCACCGATCGCAGATCGAGGCGCAGGCCCACCGGGTCACCGGCGAACTCGCCGAGCAGGCAGTCGGCGAACCACCCGGTGTCGAGCCCGATGACCTCGTGCCCGGCGGCCCGCAGTATCGGGACCATGACGGTGCCCAGGTATCCCTGATGCCCGGTGACCAGGACTCGCATCGTTGTCACTGCTTCTCCCATCGAATGACGGCCTTGTCCACCACGAAGGCTTCGGCGTACTCGGTGCGGCACTGCACGCCGCGGATCCGCGCGGAGGCGAGGAACGCGGTTTCGTCGAACCAGTCGCGACCGGTCTGGGACGGGTAATGCCGGTGCAGCAGTTGCGATTTCCGCTGGACCAGCTCCGCGTCGACCGGGTGGAACACGGTCGGCGCCGGTGTGTCGACCTCCGCCTTGAGGATCTCGTAGCCGAGGATCAGGTGGTCGCGGAACTCGGTCGGCACCAGCTCCGCGAGCGTGCGGTGATCTTGGTGCGCGTCGCCCGGTTGCGGGGCGAACACCAGGTCCGGTTCACCCGCCCGGCGAAACTCCGCTACGGCCGTCTTGATCCGATCCCAGTGCGCCGGTGCTCGTCCGTCCGGGACGTCGAGCACCGTCAACTCCGGTGT
Organism: Nocardia sp. NPDC051929; assembly: GCF_044548645.1. NCBI lineage: Bacteria > Bacillati > Actinomycetota > Actinomycetes > Mycobacteriales > Nocardiaceae > Nocardia > Nocardia sp. NPDC051929. The sequence goes on from NZ_JBIUCG010000013.1 coordinate 127,840, forward strand.
CCGTCCGGCGCAGAAGGCGGTGAGCGCCGCCCGTTCCTCCTCTTCGCGCTCGGTGCCCGCACCGGAGAGGACCAGCGCGCGCACCCGCATACCCGGATGGTCGCGGGTCAGCGACAACAGCGTGGCGCCCATGCCGATCGGGATGTCGTCGCAGTGCGCGCCGAGCAGGGCGATCTCGGCGGGCCGCGGGGGAAGCAGCGCGATCACGGCTCCCACACCATCCATGGCCGGTGTCCGCTGCGGTAGGCCGCGTCGAGTTCGGCGCGCTCCTTGAATGTATCCGCCGGCTTCCAGAATCCGTCGTGGCGGTAACCGAACAACCGGCCCTGGCCTGCGAGCGCTCCGCAAGCGTCCTCCACCAGATCTCCGCCGGGTGGCAGCAGGTCGAAGATCTCCCGGCCGAGCACGAAATAGCCGCCGTTCTCCCACAATGGCATATTCGCCACGGGAACGATGTCCTTGACCTCACCGGTAGGGCTGAGGTCCACACAGTGGAACGACGATTGCGGCGGCACCACCATGAGAGATGCCGCCGCCCCCGAAGCGTGGAACTGGGTGATCATCTCGTCCAGGGGAGCGTCGGTGAGGACGTCGGCGTAGTTGGCCAGGAAGTGCTCGTCGTCGCCGAGATGCTCGCGCACCCGGCGCAGGCGCTCCCCGATGGCCGACTCCACGCCGGTATCGACCAAGGTGATCGTCCAGTCATCGATGTCGCTGCCGAGCAACTCGACCCGGCCGTTGCGGATCACGAAGTCGTTGGACGCCGACTCCCGGTAGGTGAGGAAGAAATTCTTGATGTGCTCGGCGCCGTATCCGAGGCACAAGATGAATTCGGTGTGGCCGTAGTGCGCGTAGTACCGCATCACATGCCAGAGCAAGGGCCGCGGGCCGACGAGTTGCAGCGGCTTGGGCACCATGTCATCGCTGCCTCCGCGCATGCGCATGCCGTAGCCACCGCAGAACAAGACGACTTTCATCGGCGCCGGTTTCCTTTCGACTCGGCTCCGGCCTGCACCGTGCGGGCCGGGAACGCCGGGTCGATCACGTGCAGCTCGGGCAAGGGATAGGCGAGCCGACCGCCCCACTCGGCGACATGCCGCAACTGTGCGGTGATCTCGGACTCGAGATTCCAAGACAGCACCACGATCACGTCCGGGCGATCGGCGTCGAGCCGGGCTGGCGGGTGGATCGGGATTCGCGTTCCCGGTGTGAATCTGCCGTGTTTGTAGGGGTTGCGGTCGACGGTGTACTCGAGCAGGTCAGGTCGGATCCCGCAGTAGTTGAGCAGTGTGTTGCCCTTGCCCGGTGCACCGTATCCGGCGACGCGTTTGCGCTGGTGCCTGCAGTCGAGCAGGAACCGAAGCAACTCGTGCCGCACCGACTCGGCACGCTCCCGCAGCGCTGTGTAGCCGGCCACCGAGTGCAGTCCGGCGGCGCGCTCGAGGTCGAGCACCACCCGCACCCGGTCGCTCACCGCCTCCGCGGCGGCATCGGGGCGCACCCACAGCCGGATCGATCCGCCGTGCGTCGGTAGCCGATCGACATCTACCACGGTCAATCCGGCGACAGCGAGCGCTCGCTGCGCCGACAGCACGGTGTAGTACTGGAAATGCTCGTGGTAGATGGTGTCGAACTGACCGAACTCGACCAAGTTCAGCGCATGGTGGACTTCGATGGTCAGCATGCCGTCATCCGCCAGCAGGATGCGCAGCGCACGAGTGAAGCCGCGCAGATCCGGGATGTGGGCGTAGACGTTGTTCGCGATCACCAGATCCGCGGGGCCGTGTTCGGCACGGACGCGGCGTGCGGAATCCTCGTCGAGGAAGGCGGTTTCGGTGGGCACGCCCGACTCTCGAGCCGCCGCTCCGACGTTGGCCGATGGCTCGATGCCCAGGCATCGGATGTCGCGGTCGACGACGTGGCGCAATAGGTAGCCGTCGTTGCTGGCGACCTCTACCACGAAGGAGTTCCTGCCCAGCCCCAGCCGTGCGGTCGCGGTGTCGACGAACTCGCCCGCGTGCCGGACCCAGCTGTCGGAGTAGGAGGAGAAGTAGGCGTATTCGGTGAAGGTGTCCTCCGGCGTGATCAGCGCCGGAATCTGCAGTAGCAGGCAGTCGGCGCACACCCGGAGGTGCAAGGGATAGGTCGGCTCGGGCAGGTCGAGTTGATCGGCGGTGAGGAACGATTCGCACGGCGGTGTGGCGCCGAGGTCCAGAATGCTGGACAGCCTGTCGGAGTCACAGAGTCGACAGCGCACAGATCCGATCCTTTGCTCGAAACGCCCCGGCCCGCCGGAACGCCTGTCGCGGCACACGGAAGCAGAAGCTGCCCGGCGTATCACGAGATGCGCGCGACGAGAACGTCATTCGTGGTACCGACCGCACCTGTTGCGACCTTCAGCGTACCGACGGCAATATCGGCCGGGTTACACATCCGCGTTACTAACTGTGATATAGGGCACATTTCATATTCGCATTCGTGGTGTTATTCCAAATGCGCATCACAATGGGTCGCTGGGTGGATTCGCATCAGTTAACATCCCGATCACGCTGCCTCGCGCACACCTTCTGACCGGCGAGAAATGTTGTGACACTTGCCGATCAAGTGCCGAGGAAGCGCTCGGTAGAGGCGGTCGGGACGCTGCCGGGACAGCCGATCCTCGGATCGGGTAGCAATTCCACCGTTGCCCCAGGAGGGGTGTTCTCTTGATGAAATCCAAGGCTGTCCCGGAATGGCATGGGACCGCCGAAATCCCACGATCCTTCACGGTTACCCCGGTTACCGTCTCGACCCGTAAGGCCTGGCGATCGGAGTACGTACGCCGCCTCGCCATCACCGATTTCGCCGCCGTATCCATCGCTGTGGGGAGTGCGCAGCTGATCCGTTTCAATGAGGGCGGCGCTCCGCCGCTGGCCTGGGAAGGGCCGTACCGGGTCGGCTACACGATGGTATCCGGGGCGCTGGTCGCGGGCTGGTTCGCGATCCTCGGTAGTGCGGGCAGCCGTGCGCCGCAGCTGGTCGGCAGCGGTGTCGAGGAATTCCGGCGGCTGATGTCGGCGACGATGCACCTGTTCGGCGTACTGGCATTCACGTCACTGGCACTCGAAATCAAGTTCGCCCGAGGGTATCTCGCGATCGCCTTTCCGGCGGGCGTACTCGCGGTGGTCGGTGGACGACTGTGGTGGCGCCACCAGCTTGCCAGGGCACGCCGCCGGGGACGCTATCGTTCGGCCGTACTCGTGGTCGGTACGGCCGAAGCGGCCGCGGCGATATCCGCGGCGTTCGCCACAGACCCGGGCGCCGGGTACAACGTTGTCGGCGCCTGCGTGCCGGGTGGGCAATCAGGAGATGCGCCGCTGGCGTTCACCGGCGGCACGGTCGCGGTCGTCGGCGACGACAGCGCCGTGCTGCGGGCGGTCCTGCACACCCACGCCGACACCGTCGCCATCGGTCCGACCCGGCATCTCGGTCCGACCGAGTTGCGCAGGCTCGCCTGGGAACTGGATGCGCTGGGAGTCGAGTTCATGCTGGCGCCAGGGGCGGTCGACATCGCCATATCCCGGCTCACCAATCGGCAGGTCGCGGGAATGCCGATGATGCACATCGCCGAACCGCAGTACGAGCGGGCTCGGTCGGTCAGCAAAACGGCCTTCGACATCGTCTTCGCGACGATGTGCCTGCTACTGCTGCTGCCGGTGTTCCTCGTGATCGCGATCGCGGTGAAGACCACCAGCCGCGGCCCGGTCTTCTACCTGTCCGAACGCATCGGCCGATACGGCCTGCCCTTCCGCATGATCAAGTTTCGCAGTATGCACGACGATGCCGACCGATATGCCGAAGCTTTGATCGCACAGCAAGGTGCAAATCCGGTCTTCTTCAAGATGAAGATCGATCCCCGCGTCACGCCGGTCGGACGATTCCTGCGCAAGTACAGTCTCGACGAGCTGCCGCAGTTCCTCAACGTGCTGCGCGGCGACATGAGCGTGGTCGGGCCGCGACCGCAGGTGCGGCGGGAAGTCGACACCTACGACCACATGATGCGCCGACGCCTGCTGGTGAAGCCGGGGCTGACCGGCTTGTGGCAGGTCAGTGGCCGGTCGGACCTTCCGCTCGAAGACGCCGTGCGACTCGATCTGTCCTACGTGGAGAACGTGTCCATGCGGATGGACCTGCGGCTGATCGCGCGCACGGTCGGTGTGGTGGCCCGGGGTGACGGAGCGTACTGAGGCCCTGCGGACCGGGCGGTAGTCGGATGTTCCGACCGCCGCTCGCGTAGGGCGGTCGAGAACGCGCCCGATCTGGGCTGAACTACAACCGCCGCCGCGAAACACGGTGTCAGTGGCCGTGTCAGACGGGTGTCAGGGCGGTGTCAGCCCGGACGCCGAGAGTTGTTGCCATGAAGAAGAACAGCAACCCGGCCCCCGCTTCGAAGTGGACCGGCACGGTGCCGGTGGACGATACCGCCCTGGCGGTCACCGACACCGGCGGTCCCGGTATCCCCCTGATCTACTGCAACGGCCAGTTCGCCACTCAGGGCTACTGGCGGCGGGTCATCGCCGAGCTCGGCCCCGCCTACCGGCACATCACCTTCGACGAGCGCGCCCGCGGCAAATCCCGGCGTTCGGCGGACTATTCCTTCGACGCCGCCGTCCGGGACGTCGATGCGGTCTCGGCGGCCAGAGGGGTGCACCGGGCGCTGTTGGTGGGCTGGTCCTACGGGGCAGTCGTCGCGGCGCACTGGGCCGACCGGAATCCGGACCGTGCCATGGGCGCGGTGCTGGTCGACGGCGCGTTCCCGTACGACTGGCTCGACGAGGCCATGGAGCAGCGGATCCGCAAGCTGTTCAAGCGGCTGAGCTGGTTCACGCCGCTGCTGCGCCCGACCGGTCTGACCCCGCGGATGACCGCCGAACAGATGGCCGAGAGCAACATCGAGCTCGGCAAGCTCTCCCGTGAGCGCGAATTGGGTCCCCTGCTGGACCGCAGCACTGTTCCGGTGCGGTATGTGGTTGCTTCGGGGACGTCGTTCGGAAGCCGTGGCGACGAGCAAGAGCGAATCCGCACCAGCCTGGACGGCGTGTGCGCCCGCAATCCGAACATCCGGATCGGCGCGAAGGTCGCCGGCAACCACGGCGCGATCCTGCGCAAGGACTTTCGCGCCATCGCCGATGCCGTCCGCCAGACCGCACCGGCCGGAGACCAGCACGGCTCGCCGAGTCACTGACCGGCCCGCCGACCCCCCACATGGAGACCAGCACGGCTCGCCGAGCCACTGACCGGCCCGCCGACCCCCCACATTTCGAAGGAGCACACCACCATGTCCATCACCCTGACCGACCAGGACAAGGCCACCGTCCGCACCGCCGCCTACGGCGCCGTATCGCTCATGGCCGCCGCCGACGCCACCGGCTCGCCCCACAAGGCCGCCACGCACGGCAGCATCGCCCTGTCGTCGGCAACCGGCCTGGTCGGGCACGTACTCGCCGCGAAGTCCAAGGACATCACCCTGAACGGCAAGAACGTCGCCGAACTCGCCGACCATGTGCTGCCTGCCCTGACCGCGGCGATGAGGCTGCTCGCGAATCAGGACCCGGCCGAGGCCGACAACTTCCGCAGCACCGTCCTCGTCGCCATCGACGCAGCCGCCGGATCCCACAAGGGCGCGCCCAGCCCCGTCCCGGCCGAGATGGTCCGCAAGATCACCGCAGCGCTCGACGCGGCCTGATCGAGTGCCGCCCTACGACGTGGCGGCGCCGTCACCGCGCCTTCGCGCGCCGCCGCCTCTCCATCTCCTCGCGTTCCAGCACAGCCGCCTCCGCGAGAGTCGGGGCGGTTCCACCGAGCCGTGCGGGGACCCAGCTGGCGCCTTCCACCATCGGATAGTCGCGTTGAGCGAGGTCCAAAAGCTCACCCATCCGCGTCCGCAAGGTGGCGGTGAGTTTCTCGGCCGGTTCATCGGGTGGGATCGGTGCGCCGATCCGGATGGTGACCGGAAAATTATGGCGGCCCAACTGCTTGGGGATGTCCTTGGTCCAGATCCGATGAGCGCCCCAGATGACCAGGGGCACGATCGGGACCCCGGCTTCGACCGCCATGCGCGCCGCACCGGACTTGAATTCCTTCAACTCGAAGCTGCGGCTGATCGTCGCCTCGGGATAGACCACGACCACCTCGCCCTCGCGCAAAGCGGTCACCGCGCGGGCGTACGACTCGGCTCCGGCCGTGCGATCGACGCCGATCGCCTTGCAGTGCTTCATGAGAAAGCCGACGATGCCGTGTTCCAGCTCGGCCTTCATCATGAACCGGACGTTGCGGCCGGACTTGCGCCCGACCAGTCCGACTTCCATGAAATCCAGATAAGCCGTGTGATTCACCGCCAGCACCGCGCCGCCGGAACGCGGAATGTGCTGCCTGCCCTGGATATCGAGGCGCAGACCCTGCGCGAAGAAGATGGCGCGGGCCAATCCGGTGAGAATGTCGTAAACCGGTTCGCGCGCCATCACGCCTCCCGCTACTGCCCCGCCGCGTTCTTGCGCGCGGCCTTCGCCTCGGCTTCGGCGGCGTCCATCGCGTCCGCCTCTTCCAGGGTAGGAGCGCTGCCGCCGAGCCGGGCCGGAACCCAGTACGCGCCGGGCTCGTGCACATAGTCCTTCTGCAGGTCGGCCAGCATTTCCCGCATGGTCGAGCGGAGCTTGGCGGTGAGTTCGGCGGCGGGCTCGAACGGCTGGATCGGCTCGCCGACCGCGATCGAGATGGGCGTGTTGGTGCGGCCCAGCCGCTTCGGGAATCCCTTCGTCCAGACCCGCTGCGCGCCCCAGATGACGATCGGAATGATCGGCACCTCCGCCTCGATGGCCATGCGCGCCGCGCCGGACTTGAATTCCTTGATCTCGAAACTGCGGCTGATCGTCGCCTCGGGGTACACCCCGACCAGCTCGCCACGGCGCAGATAGTCCACAGCGGCCTTGTAGGAATCCGCGCCCGCCGAACGGTCGACGGGGATGTGCTTGAGCGCGCGCATGATCGGGCCGGAGATCTTGTCGTCGAAGACCTCCTTCTTGGCCATGAACCGGATGTAGCGCTTCGGGGTGCGCACCGGCAGGCCCGCGTAGGTGAAGTCCATGTAGCCGGTGTGGTTCACCGCCAGCACGGCGCCACCTCGGGCGGGAATGTGTTCATCGCCCTTGACGGTGAACTTCAGACCTTCGATGAAGAAGACGGTACGGGCGAGGCCGATGATCGTCCGGTAGACGGGTTCCACAAGTCCGCTAGCGTAGTCGCTGCTCGTCCCCATCGGCAGTTCGCCGCCGCCGCGCGCCGCGCCGGAGCGAGGACGCATGAGCAGCCCCGACCGCACGTCCGGAGAGAAGAGGATCGTCGAAGTGGAACGCGCCCGATCGGTACCGCGCGAGTACGACCGCAGTGCAGCACGCGAGCGGAACCGGGCCGGGCGAGCGACCCGCGCCGCGCTGGCCTGCGGCTCCGCCCTGATCGCTGCGATCGCGCTGACCGGATGCGATTCCGTCGTCGGCATTCCGGAGGAGACCCCGCCGCAGGCGGCCGTTCGCACGACACCGCCGGCCGCCGTCCCGGCCACGCCCCCGCCGAGCTCCTCCGCGCTTCCGCCGGTTCCCGCCGACGCTCCGCCGGTCGGCGCGGTCGCGGGGGTGCCTGCCGCCGCCCCGGCGATGCGGCGCTGGGCGGCCGACCTGCGCTCGCACACCATCGCCGAGATGCAGGACAAGTGCTGGACCATCGCGCCCAGGAACGTCGCCGAGATGTACGGAGACCAGCAGGCCGTCCTCACCGCGTTGGCCCAGCCCGGCACGGCGGGCGAGGACGCCGTCGTCTGGAAGAGCCCGACCACCACCGTCGCCGTCCAGCGCGCCGAGATCGAGACCGGCTACGCCTGCCCGCGCGTCGCGACGGCCGGTGCGGAGATCGCCTACAACGACGCCGACGCCCGGCACACCGTGCGCCGGTACCTCTCCCGCTTCGTCGGCACTCCGCTCGACCCCGCCGACAAAGAAGGCGACTACCCTCTGATCTGTAAGGCGTCCCCGGCGTCCTGGGATCCCAAGGGCACCGGGCGTCCGAGCCCCGCGCCGCTGGCGAACAACCAGGGCGTGCTCACCGGGGCCGCCGAGTTCGCCGACCAGCAGATCCGGTCGGAGCAGGTGAACACCGACTACATCGCGGTGCTCGTGCCGGTGACCAACTCCTCCGGTGTGACGCAGAGCCGCACCTTCACCTTGCGCTCCGGGACGGACGGCTACTGCATCGGCGATGTCTCGCCGTAACTACTACCCTGGTTGGCTGGTAAACAGCAGGAGGAGCAGCTAGTGCAGATCACCAGCGTCGGACACGCCGGATTCCACATCCGCACCGCGGCCGGGTCGATCCTTTGCGATCCCTGGGTGAACCCCGCGTACTTCGGTTCCTGGTTCCCGTTCCCCGACAACACCCAGCTGGACTGGGACGAGCTGGGCGCATGCGACTTCCTCTACGTCTCGCACCTGCACCGCGACCATTTCGACGCGAAGACGCTGGCCGAGCACGTGAACAAGGACGCGACCGTGCTGCTGCCGGACTATCCCGTGCCGGATCTGCGCCGGGAGCTCGAGCAGCTGGGCTTCCACAAGTTCTTCGAGACAGAGGACTCGGTCAAGCACACGGTGACCGGCCCCGGCGGGGACCTGGACGTCATGATCATCGCGCTGCGCGCGCCCGCCGACGGCCCGATCGGCGACTCCGGGCTCGTGGTCTCCGACGGTGAGACCACCTGCTTCAACATGAACGACGCCCGCCCGGTCGACATGGACGTGCTGCAGGACGCCTTCGGCCATGTCGACATCCACCTGCTGCAGTACTCGGGCGCGATCTGGTACCCGATGGTCTACGACATCCCGGCCCGCACCAAGTCGAACTTCGGCAAGCAGAAGCGTCAGCGCGGCATGGACCGGGCCCGCAGCTACATCGAGCAGGTCGGCGCGACCTGGGTGGTGCCGTCGGCGGGTCCGCCGGTGTTCCTGGACGACGAGTTGCGCTACCTCAACGACGATCGCGGTGACGAAGGCAACATCTTCCCCGACCAGAAGGTGTTCCTGGAGCAGATGGAGATGCACGGCAACGCGGGCGGGATCCTGATGATCCCCGGCTCGGTCGCCGACGTGCGCGGCGCCGAGCTGACCCTGACCCACCCGAGCGACCCCGCCGAGATCTACGACAACAAGGCCGAGTACATCGAACGGATGGCCCAGCGCCTCGCCCCGGTACTGGAGGCCGAGAAGGCGACCTGGGAACGCGGCGATGGCTCGCTGCTGGAGCCGCTGCGCAAAGTGTTCGAGCCGATCATGGCCCAGAGCGACGTGATCTGCGACGGCATCGGCTACCCGGTCGGCTTGGTGATCGGCGAGGAGACCATCGTGCTGGACTTCCCCAAGCGCACGGTGCGCGAGCCGATCGAAGGCGAGGGGCGCTACCGCTACGGCTTCCGCATCGCGCCGGAGCTGGTGCGCACGGTGCTGCGCGACCGGGAGCCCGACTGGGTGAACACCATCTTCCTGTCCACCCGCTTCCAGGCCTGGCGCATCGGCGGATACAACGAGTTCCTCTACACCTTCTTCAAGTGCCTCACCGACGAGCGGATCGCCTACGCCGACGGCTGGTTCTCCGAGGCGCACGACGACTCCGCCTCCACCGAACTCAGCGGCTGGGAGGTGCAGCGGCGGTGCCCGCACCTGAAGGCGGACCTGTCGAAGTTCGGTGTGGTCGAAGGCAACACGCTGACCTGCAACCTGCACGGCTGGCAGTGGGACCTGGAGTCGGGACGGTGCAAGACGTCCAAGGGCCACGAATTGCGCTCGCGCAAGTTGGACTGAATCCGCGACTTCCGGCCGGCGTTCACACGCCGGCCGGAAGCATTTGCCAACCGATTACCGGTCGGCGACCTCGCGGGTCAGCTTGGACGACCACGGACACCAGAAGCAGCCCGGCAGGAACGCGCCGCACGCCTCGTCCAGGTGGTCGTTCACGTACATGATGCTGGCGTCGCAGACCTCGATCGCCATGGTGAAGAAGGTGATGGTGTCGGGGTCCAGATGGAAGTCCCAACCCGGGTTGTAGGGGGCGGGCATCTTCCGGATCCGGCCCATGACGTGGACGGACATCTGCTCGTCACCCGACAGGATGCGGCGTGCTTCCGCGATCCGCTGCTCGTTGGTCAGCTGGATGATGAACTCTTTGCCGGAGTAGTCGGTGAATGCGAAGAGCGCCATGTCTTCCCCTCTTGTCGATGGGTCGTGTTGGTTGGATGGCGAATTCCGCACCGGTGCGGTTCGATCCTATCGGCGCATCACCGTAGATTTGCTAGAAATTTGCTAACCAGTAGATAACCGGGCTCGGGTCGGTCTCGGCGGCAGAAAAGAGGTACGCCCCGAAACTAACGGGCGGCCCCGGCCGGGATCTTGTCGCGCGCCGGCTTGCGCGGCGCTGCCCGTACCGTGCCGATCAACTCGCGGATCGCGATGCCCCCTCTGGCCACCGGCGCGGCGACACGTCCCTCGGGATCGATCAGCACGGCGGACGGCGTACCGCGCACCCGGTAACGCAGGGCCGCCTCGTTGCCCTGCTGCACGAGCGAGGGAATGTCGCCCAATCCGTGCTCGGTTCCCCACGCGGCCTGCTCGGCGGCATCGCCGTTGCCGACCGCGATGATCGCCAGGGCCTCACCGGTTCGCGCACGCCAGCGGGGCAGTTCCCGTGCCAGCGCCGCGCACAGCTCGCAGCCGGGGTGCACGAAGACCAGCAGCACCGACCTCGCCGAGGCCAAGAGATCCTCGAGCGTGGTCTTCGTTCCCTCGGGGCCGAACAGTTCGAACTCCGGCGCCACCGCACCGACGGGCAAGCCCTCAGCACCCAGCGTGGACAACGCCTGCTCGTCCACTCGGCGCCGCAGGACACGTAGCTGGCCCGTCAACCAGACCAGCACCGCGACCACTGCGGCGACAACCGCGCAGCCGGCCGCGTTGTCGGCGGGCAGGCCCATCGGAACGCGTGGATGTGTCTGCGCGCCGATGCCGACAACCACGGCGAGCGCCGCGAGAAGAGCATTGCGCACCAGCGTCTTCGGTCCGATCGGCGCCGCGCTCGCAGCACCGAAACAGGAACAGGAAGGATGCTCACCCCGCCGCAACAAGCGCGTGATCGCCACGGTGAACACGGCGAGCAGCAGCAGCGCCGCCAGCGCCGCCGGGCCGCAAACCCATGGAAACAGCACACCGACCGCGATCATCGCCTCGGCGATCGGCAACCCCCAGGCCACCGCGGGCACCCAGCGCAGCGGCACCCCGAAATCGCTCACCGCTTGCCGTGCCGCGCCGCGATCGGTCAGCTTGCCCCAGGCCGACAGCGCGAAGACGACAGTCAGTCCCAGCCGCGAAACCCACACCCCGTATTCGATCAGCATGAGCGCACCCTCCCACATTCATGCACTTCGAACATGAATGTCGGGCGAGTGTCCTCAGGACTGCGACCGAGTCGCGATGGCGACCGCGACCAACGTCAGCACACAGCCGACGATCGCGGTGGCGGACAAGCCCGCGCTGGTCGGGGTGAACACGTCGAGGACAAGGGAGGCAAGCAACTGCCCCGCCACCGAGGTGAGCCCGAGCAGCAGCACGCCGATCCACCGCACCGCCAGGGCGGCGAGAGCGATGAAGGCGACGCCGATGAAACCGCCGGTGTAGAGCCAAGGCTCGGTCGGGAATGCGGCCGGCCCGCCCGATGTCGCGATGACCACGGCCTCGATGACGAGCAGCGCGGCCAGGCCGACGCAGAAATTGACCATCGCCGCCGACATGGCTCCGCCGACCGCGCCCACCTTGCCGTTCACCGCTTGCTGCCAGGCCAGGCCGATACCCGCCAGCGCGGGCAGCGCGATCAACAACACGGTCGGCATGCCGCGCAGCGCGTCGGGCACGGAGAGACCACCGGTGGCGCGGTGGTGCCCGAATCCGGCGACCAGCACCGCCGCCACCCCGAGCGCCGCACCCACGAGACGCACCCCGGTGACGGGCGTCCGCCCACTCGGACCGAGCCCGAGCCGGTCGACGGCCAGGCTGCTGAGCAACTGCCCCGCGACGGTCGCCACGGTGAACGCGGTGACACCGATCGCCGCGACCGTCAGCCCCTGGCACGCGACGAAGAACGCGCCGCACAGCCCGCCGAGCAACTGCCACGGCCGCAGCCGACCCTCGGCCAGAGCCAGCCGCACCCGCCGCCCACCGTCCCGCAGCCGCCCGCTCACCGCGAACGCCACCCCCAACACGACCAGTCCCACCCCGAAACTGATCGTGGCCGCGGCAATCCCATCCTCCAACCGCGCCCCCAACGCGCCATTGATCCGCCCCTGCACCGCCACCCCGGCACCGATCCCGAACCCCGCAACCAGCCCCAACCGCACTCCCGCACGCTACCCAATCGTCGAGCGGGACATCACTGCGGCATTTCGCGAGAAGCGCTCTCGATGGTGTGCCACTCGTGGTCAGTGGCGGGGTGGGAGCCAGCGGGGAATGAGCGCGGCGATGGCGAGGATGGAGGCGCCGAGAAGGGCCAGGAGGGTGGACATGGCGGCGTGGAGGGTCAGGAGGGCGGCGAAGCCGAAGACCGCTAGGGCGATCACCTCGCCCAGGAGACCGGAGACCGAGGTGACGGTCGCTCGGGCGGGACCCTCGATGGCGTCTTGGAGGCGGGCAGCCGCGACGATGCCCGCGTTGTAGACGATGCCGTAGGAGATCCCGATCGACGCGAAGCCGAGGGTGGTCAGCAAGTACACCGCGTTCGGACGACCGGTCGCGAGACCGGCGATCAGCGCGCCGCCGAGGAAGAGCACGCCCGCGACACCCACCGCGATCGACATCGTCCGGCCCGACATTCCTTCGGTGCGCCCCGCCAGCACCGACCCGGCCAGCGAACCGAGCACAGTGAGGCCGACCAGCAGTGGCACGACGGCCGTCGATACGCCCGCCTCCTCCGCCAGCAAGGCGAAATACTCGTCGAACGCCGTGATCCCGAACAGCAGCGCCTCCAGCAGCACGCCGTAGCGCACCATCCGCACGCGAAGGGCCTCGCCCACACCGGCCTTCAGCATGGTGAGGTAGCGCGCGAACGTTCCCGATCTCCTCGTGACGTCCGCCTGATCATCCCGAGTCTCGTCATAGCCCTCGATCACCGAGACCGACCCGCGTACGTCCGCATTCGAACCCGCGGAGCCGCCCGTCTCACCGGCCACCACGGAAGGTGGCGCGAAAGATGCCGACTCGTCCTCTTCGAGATCATCGACGTTCGCCGCGGACACCGCCTTCGGCGCGGTGGGCAGCGAGAGCGCGACCAGCGTGTGCACGGCGGCCAGACCGACACTGGCCCAGCCGACCAGGGCATAGCCACCGATGAGATACAGCGGCGTCGCGGCGACGATCGCGATGACGACGGCGGTTTCCGCACCGGCCCGGCTGTAACCGAGGATGCGCGGATATGTCGACGACGCACCGCGGGCGGCGAGATCGTCGTACAGCAACGCTTCGAAGGTGCCGGAGGCCAGAGCGCCCGAGGTACCCCACAGCACGAACCCGGCGGCGAAGCCCGTGAAGGACGGCGCCGCCGTCCACAGCGCGAAGCCCGCCGTCAGCAGGACACCGCTGAGCACGAGCAGTCCGCGCCGCGAAACCGTGTCGGCCCACGCACCGGAGGGCACCTCGAGCAGAAACGAGGTCATCGACCAGATGGCGAACAGCAAGGAGATCTGCCCCGTGCTCATGCCGTGGTCGGCGAACAGCAGGGCATACAGCGCGTACAGCGGAATCAGTTCACCGGTGCTCTTGAAGAGCACCGCCCGAACCGTCAGCGAGCGCAGACTGAAAGTACGCGCGCTACCCGTCCGACGGGCGCGCGGCGATCCAGCGAATCAATAGGCGTAGACGAGCAACCGCATGCCGATCAGCATGGCCATCCCTGCCTCGCGGCGCAAGGGAATTACCGCTCGGGCGCGTCGAAGGGAATCGGCCGCCACGCGAATCAGGGCAACGGCACCCAGCCGTTCGCCGGAACCGAATCTCCGTCGCCCAACTCCCGGTCGGTGACGCCTTGGCCGATCCGGCCCTTGTTCTCGTTGAGGTCGCTGATCAGCTCCGAGACCGGATGCGAATCGCTGTAGTGATACCCCTGCGCGAGCGCGAAGCCCAGTTCGGTGAGCACGGCGGCCTGATATTCGGTCTCCACGCCCTCGGCGATGACCTGCAGGTCCAGCGCGTTGGAGAGCGCGGCGATCACGCCGAGCAAGGGCGGCGCGGGCGAATCCGAGCGGATCGCGGCGACGAAGGACTGATCGACCTTGAGAATGTCGCTCGGCAGCGTGGCCAGTCGGCTGAGCGAGGAGTATCCCGTGCCGAAGTCGTCGATGGCGATGCGCACGCCACGGTCGCGCAGGGTGTGCAGATTCTCGATCGCGGTCTGGGATTCGGCGGCCAGCTCACTCTCGGTCACTTCGAGCACCAACTGGTCGGCGGGCCACCCCGTGGCGGCGAGGATGCCCGCCACCCGGTCGGCGTAACCGGTCTCGGCCAGCTCCAGCCCGCTGACGTTCACGTTCAGTGTGAGATCCAGCTGGGCGAAGGTTTCCTGCAATCGGGCGGCGTCCGCGCAGGCCCGGCGCAGCACCAGTTCGTCCAGATCGGCGATGAGGTCGTATTCCTCGGCGACGCGGATCAAGCCCTCGGTGGTGACATCCGGTTGCGCGCTCGACGACCAGCGCAGCAGCGCCTCCACACCGACCGCCTTGCCGCCGCCTTCGGTCAGGCTGACGATCGGCTGGTAGTGCACGTCGAGGGCGCCCCGGTCGATCGCCTCGCGCAGTTCCACCGCCAGCGGCAGCTGCCGCGAGGACTCCAGCACCGTCCGGTTGCGTCCGGCCTGCTTGGCCCGGTATAGGCCGACGTCAGCGCGGCTGACCAGCAGCGACCCCGATTCGCCCGGCTGCCAGGAGGTCACGCCGGCCGAGCAGCCGGTCGTCACCGCGGCGCGCAGCTGTTCGGTGAGCAGGATCGCGGCCTGCTCGGTGGTGTTCGGCAGCAGCAAGGCGAACGCGTCCCCGCCGTAACGCGCCAGGCGCTGATCGGGAGCCAGAAGTTTCGACCAGGTGTCGGCCACCCGCTGCAGGACGGCGTCACCGGCGCGGTGCCCGAGATGGTCGTTGATCTTCTGGAAACGGTCCAGGTCGACCAGCACCAGCGCGAGTCCGTGCCCGGACCTGGTGGCCTGCTGGATCGCGGTGTTCAGCGCCCGGTCGAAGCCGCGCCGGTTGAGCAGGCCGGTGAGCACGTCGATGTCGGCTTCGGACGCCATCCTGGTCAGGATCCCGACGACGACGCCGACACCGAAGGTCACGCCGGCCGGGATCAGGCCCGACCACCACGGCAACCCGGGCGTCACCGGCCGCGCGGGCAGCACCCACAGGCACAGCGCCAAGGCGAACGCGATATGGGCGGCGGCCTGCGACCAGGCGAAGAACAGGGCGGCGTCGCACGCGATGAAGACGTAGAACGCCGCGAGGCTGATCGCGCCCACCGTGTTCGGGAACGAATGCACCGCGATCGTCACCAACACCGTCGCGATCGCGACATAGACATGATGGATCGAATGCGGCAGCCGCGGGCCCCATGCGAGCAGCGTGAGACCGAGCACCAGCGCCACCGCTGCCGCCCCGCCTACCAGCGGACGATTACCCTCTTCACCAGGGGCGATGGCGGTGATCAGCAGACCGAGCACCCCGCCCATGACGTAGAACGCCCCGGTGGTCCGAGCCATGACCATAGCCGTCGCCAACGCAGACGCGGCCCGCACCCGGGTTCGGGTATCGCCGCGAGACCCGATTCCTCGCACGACGAATAGCCTAGACATAAGGAATCCCCCTGGTTGCCACATCCCGGGAATACGGCATGGCGAACCAGTAGCTATTTACCTGAACGTCATTCGTCCGTTGTCAATTCGTCGGTCGGAGCACGTCGGTACCGACGAACGGGACCAGGGCGGACGGCACCCGGACCGACCCGTCGGCTTGCTGGTGGTTCTCCAGAATG
This sequence comes from Nocardia sp. NPDC051929, assembly GCF_044548645.1. Classification (NCBI taxonomy): domain Bacteria; kingdom Bacillati; phylum Actinomycetota; class Actinomycetes; order Mycobacteriales; family Nocardiaceae; genus Nocardia; species Nocardia sp. NPDC051929. The sequence continues at coordinate 143,973 of NZ_JBIUCG010000013.1, forward strand.
GCCACGATCCAGCGGGTGGTGGCGAGCGTGCCGTTCAAGGTCGCGGCGATCTGCGGCCTTCCGTTCTCGTCTCGATAGCGGACGGCCAGCCGCCGCGCCTGGTAGGTGGTGCAGTTGGAGGTCGAGGTGAGCTCCCGGTAGGTCTGCTGCGTGGGCACCCACGCCTCGCAGTCGAACTTGCGCGCGGCGGAGCTGCCGAGATCACCGGCCGCGACGTCGATCACCCGGTAGGGCACCTCGATCGCCGCGAGCATCTCCTGTTCCCAGGCGAGCAGACGCTGATGTTCGGCGTCGGCCTGGTCGGGCGTGGTGAAGACGAACATCTCCACCTTGTCGAACTGGTGCACCCGGATGATGCCGCGGGTGTCCTTGCCGTAGCTGCCCGCCTCCCGCCGGAAACACGACGACCAGCCCGCATAGCGCTTGGGGCCGTCGCTCAAGTCGAGGATCTCGTCCGAGTGGTAACCCGCCAGCGGCACCTCCGAGGTGCCGACCAAGTAGAGGTCGTCGTCGGCGAGGTGGTAGACCTCCGCCGCGTGCTGGCCGAGGAACCCCGTGCCCGCCATGACCTCCGGGCGTACCAGCACCGGCGGAATCATCATGGTGAAGCCGTTGGCCACCGCCTTCTGCGCGGCCAGCTGCAGCATTCCCAGCTGGAGCAGCGCGCCGTAGCCGGTCAGGAAGTAGAACCGGGCGCCGGAGACCTTCGCGCCGCGCTCCATGTCGATCAGGCCGAGCGACTCGCCGAGTTCCAGGTGGTCCTTCGGCTCGAAGTCGAACTCCCGCGGCGTGCCGACCGTTTGCAGCACGACGAAATCGGCCTCGCCACCCGCGGGCGCGCCGTCCTGCACCACATTGGAGATGGCGCGGTGCGCGGTGTCCAGATCCACGTCGGCGGCGTGCTGGGCGGCCTCGGCCTCTTTGACCTTGACCGACATCTCCGACGCCTGCGCCAGCAGCGCGGACCGCTCGTCCTTGCTCGCCTTACCGATCAGCTTGCCCATCGCCTTGTGCTCGGCGCGCAGGTTGTCCGCGGTGGCCACCGCGGCACGCCGCGCCGCGTCCGCCTCGAGCAGCGCGTCGACGAGAACGGGGTCTTCGCCGCGGGCGCGCTGCGAGGCGCGGACCGCGTCCGGGTTGTCCCGCAGGAATCGGAGGTCGATCATGGGCCACCAGCCTAGTAGTCGGTGTGTTGCGCTTTCACGCCGATATCCCAGGATGCGGACCATCCACCCCGGATCGCGCGCATAGTGGGTTTGTGGGCACCCCATTCGACGAGACGGCCATCGACAACGCGCTGGCCGATCTCGCGGCGGGCGAGAAAGTGTGGGCCGCGACGTCGCTGCGCCGCCGCCGCTTGCTGCTCGACGAGATCCACGCCAGGACCGGCCGCCTCGCGGAGGACTGGGTGCGCGCGGCGTGCGTCGTCAAGGATCTCGGCGAGCACTCCGCGCTGGTCGGTGAGGAGTGGATGTCCGGGCCGCTCACGCTGCTGCAAGCCACGGCCGCGCTGTCGGCGACCCTGGCCGCGCTGGAGACCGGGCGAAGCCCGCTGGCGGGCATCACGCTGCGGGAGGCGCCGGGCGGGCGGCTGGCGGTGCCGGTATTCCCGTTCGGCGTCTACGATCGCTTGCTGCTCAACGGTTTCCGCGGCGAGGTGTGGCTGCGTCCCGGCGTCGACGCCGACGCCGCCCGTCGGCGAGCCGGACTCGCCCAGCTCGATCCCACCGCGACCGGCGGGATCGGCGCCGTGCTCGGCGCGGGCAACATCACCTCGATTCCGCCGCTGGACGCGCTGTACGAGCTGTTCGCGCACAACCGGGTGGTCGCGCTGAAGCTCAACCCGATCACCGACCCGCTGTTCACCGTGTTCGAGATGGTGTTCGAACCGCTGCTGGAAATCGGCGCGCTGCGAATTCTCACCGGCGGCGCGCAGCAGGGCGGCTACCTGGTGCGTCATCCGGACGTCGCGCACGTGCACATGACCGGCAGCGCGCAGACCCACGACGCCATCGTGTGGGGTCCCGGCGCCGAGGGCGCGGAACGCAAGCAGCACAACCGGCCGCTGCTGGACAAGCCGATCAGCAGCGAACTGGGCGGCGTCTCGCCGACCATCGTGGTGCCCGGCGACTGGTCCGACGCCGATCTGCGCTACCAAGCCGAGCACGTGGCCACCCAACGGCTGCACAACGGCGGCTACAACTGCGTGGCCGCGCAGGCGGTGGTGATCGGCGCCGAGTGGGACCGCAAGGACGAGTTCCTCGCCGAACTCCGCCTGGCCATGGAGCGGGCGCCACAGCGCACGGCCTACTACCCGGGCAGCGACGCGCGGGTCGCCGACGCGCTGGCCTCGTACCCGGAGGCCGAGCGTCTCGGCGCGGGGCGGGTGCTGGTCGGCGGACTGCCGCGCACCGGCTCGCCGCTGCTGCGCACGGAGTACTTCTCCCCCGTGCTCGGCGTGGTGGAGTTGCCCTACACGGGCGGCGAGTTCTTGCAACGCGCGGTGGACTTCGCCAACGCCGAGCTGACCGGCACGCTCGGCGCGAACGTGATCGCCGATCCGACGACCATCCGCAGGCTCGGTATCGCCTTCGACCGCGCGATCGAACGGCTGCGCTACGGCGCGATCGCGGTGAACAGCTGGACCGGTCTGGCCTTCCTCGCGCCGCGTGCCGCCTGGGGAGCCTTCCCTGGGCACACCCTCGACGACGTGCAGAGCGGTATCGGCGTGGTGCACAACGCCCTGCTGCTCGACGATGTGGAGCGCACCGTGGTGCACGGCCCGTTCCGGCCGGTGCCGCGCTCGCTGCTGGGCGGCGAACTCGCCCTCTCTCCGAAGCCGCCGTGGTTCGTCGGCAACGCCACCGCAGCGACCACCGGGCGCAGGCTCACCGAGTTCTACGCCGACGCCAACCCCGCCCGATTGCCCGGCGTCTTCCTCTCGGCCCTGCGCGGCTGAATCGCTCGTGGCCCGTGCCGCGCCGATCGGGGCAGGTCGTGGCACCGCGGCACCGACACTGCCATGATGGACCGCGATGTCCTCCGCACGCATGTCCCGGTCCCCGCAGGCGCCCAAGCGCGGCGCTTCGTCGCGCGCCGACTCGGTACGGCGCTCGTTCGACTCGGCCAGAGCCGCCCTCGCCGACGGCGAGCTGCGCGATCTGCATCTGTCGGCCCACACCTTGCGCTGGGGCCTGCTCGCGGTGGCCGTCGGCGCCGTGGTGGCGGCCCTGGTGACGCTGTTCGTCACCGGCTTCGACAACGAGAAGGGCCTGGAGGCGCACAATCCCGGCGCTCCGGCGCAGCCGGTGCTGGAGAAGGAGTTCGGCACCGCGGCGAAGGGCGACTGCCTGAGCTGGACCAAGCCGGACCGATCGGACCTGGCCAAGGTGAACTGCTCGAGCAAGCACATGTTCGAGGTCGCGGCCGACATCGACATGAGCAGGTATCCGGGCAAGGAGTTCGGTCCCGGCTCGCGGTTCCCGGACTCGCTGCGCCTGACCGAGTTGAAAGAGGAGCACTGCGTGCCCGCGGTGCAGAAGTACATGTCGGGCCGGTTCGATCCGCGCGGCAAGTACATCGTCGGGCTGATGTATCCGAGCCCGGACGGCTGGCAGCACGGTGACCGCACCCTGCGCTGCGGCCTGCAGATCGCGGCCAGCGTCGGCACCCCGCCGTCGGTCGGCAGCGCCACCGAGCACGATCAGTCCAAGGTGTACGAGGCGGGCGTGTGCCTCGGCATCAACCAGAACCTGCCCACCGATCCGGTGGACTGCGCCCAGCCGCACGCCGTGGAGATCGTCTCCACCGTCGATCTGGCCGCCCACTTCAACGGAGGCCCGCCCGCGAAGGACGACCAGGACAAGTTCGTCGAGGAGGAGTGCACCCGCACGTCGACCGACTACCTGGGCGGGCCGGACGTCATCCGGAACAAGACGCTCACGCTGTTCTTCGACTACATCGATGCCCGCAGTTGGATGGCGGGCAGCCGCAAGCTGGACTGCATGATCGGCAAGGGAGCCGATCGGGAGGGCTTCGCGCCGATCACCGGGTCGGCCAAGGGCGAGATCCTGATCAACGGCCAGGCTCCGGTGCCGCCGCCGAACAACGGACGTTCCACGCCCGCACCGCTGCCGGGCGCCGCGCCCCTGCCGCCGCAGCCTCAGCCGAGGTAGCCGAGCGCCGATGCCCGTGACGATGTCCGCCGACCGGTTCGAGGAATTGGTCGGCGACGCACTGGATCTCATCCCGCCCGAGCTGACCCGCGCGATCGACAACGTGGTCGTACTGATCGAGCCGCGCGATCCGGAGAATCCACACCTGCTCGGTCTGTATCACGGCATCGCCCTCACCGAGCGTGACAGTCATTACGGCGGAGCGCTTCCCGACACCGTGACCATCTACCGCGAGGCGATCCTCGAACACTGCGCCGACGAATCCGAAGTGGTGGAAGAGGTGGCGATCACCGTGATCCACGAGATCGCACACTATTTCGGCATTGACGAAGACCGCCTGCATCAGCTGGGATGGGGATAGTCTGAACCGAGCTGTATTGCGCACCACCAGCGGTGGGTGTGTAATCGGCACGGAGATTGAAAAATTGGGGATTCGATGGAACCGATCGCGTTGCTGTCGCGTCCTATCACTCGAAGGGGGAATTCTCGTGGTTCCGCCCCACAGCCACTAGAAGGAGTCGAGTCATGGTTGGACATGTACTGATCGCACCCGAAGCCATTCTCGCCGCCGCGGCCGAACTCGACCTCGTCGCCGAACGTCTGGCCGCCGCCGCGGCGATCACCGCGCCCGCGACGCACGTGCTGCCCTCCGGGGCGGAGGAAGTCTCCTTCCTCAGCGCGAGCCATTTCAATCAGGGGGCGATGTCGCACGATCGCGCGATCGCGCAGGCGATTCTGGAGTGCCACCACGCCGCGGCGACGCTGCGCATGCAGCTGGCCCAGCATGTCGCGGGCGACGTGGTCCGCGCCGCCGGCATCAGCGCCATCCAGGTGTAGTTCCGCAAGCGAGATCCATCAGCAACGCTTTTAAGCAGGGGAGAAGTCAGACATGGTTGCAGGAGTCACCGGGGTGATCTGGGCGGCGCGCCCGTCGGAGATCAATTCGGCCACACTTCACGCGGGCGCGCACGCGATTCCGATCTCGGCCGCCGCCACCGCATGGGGCGGGCTCACCGCCGCCTGGATCGACGCGACGACGACGGTCGCCAGGGTTATGGCCGAACTCGGCGTCGGAATGCAGGGCATCAACGGCATCGCCGCGCTGGGCAAGCTCACCGGCTTCCTCGGCTGGTCCGAGCAGCAGGGCGTGCAGGCGGCCGCGATGGGCGCCAAGGCCGCGGCGAACGCCACCGCCTACACCGTCGCCGCGCTGGCGATGCCGAGCCCGCCCGAGATCGCGGCCGTCAACACCGCTTTGGCCGCGTCGGCGAACCCGCCCGGCGTGTTGAGCGGTGCGTTCGAAGCCGCCGAAGTCGCCAGGAACGCGATGGACATCCGTGCCGCGCTGGTCATGGAGACCTATGAGGCCGCGACCAGCGCCATGGTCGCCACGCCCGCCGAATTCCTGTTACCGCCGGCGATCGCCAAGGGCGCGGGGACGGCAAGTCCCGAGCAAGCGGCGGACACGACCACCGAGGTCCCGGCCGATCCGATCCAGGCTGCCGTGGCCGCCACCCAGGCATTCCTGAGCAACCCCGGGGTGGCGAGCGCTGCCACCCAGGCCGCTCAGGCCGTCGGCTCGATCGCCACCACCGGTGTCTCCACCGTCGGAAATGTCGCGGGCAGCGCGATCGCGGCCGCCACCACCAGCTCCGCGCCCTCCTTCTCCGGCATGGCTCCCATGGCCATGGGTATCGGTGCGGCAGCCACCGCTACCGGTGCGGCGACGCGTGCCGTGTCGTTCTCCGGTCTCGGATCGGCGGCGGGCATCAGCAGCGGCTCGCTCAAGCTTCCGGAAGGCTGGGGCTCCAACGGCACGATCGGTGGCAGCACGGCTCCGGTGCAGGAGAGCGTCGCGGTCAAGGGCGTCGAGGCGGCGCCGGTCCGGCCCGCCAACACCGGCAACGGCAACCCCTTGCTCGGTAACCAGGCGCGCAGCGACGAGGACGACGAGACCGAACACGACGGCCGGGACTACCTGCGGTCGACGGAGCACTTCAACGACGGCCGCTTCACCGCCGATGGGGTCATCGGCGGTGACCTCAGCGGGACGGTTAGGTGACCGTACTCGGTGCGGGCCGCAGCCCGTCGACGCTCGACGCGGTCGTCCTGTCGCTCGACGAAATGCAGTTCCTCGTAGAGAAACTGCAGATCGAGGTCCCCGTCGTCCTGAACGCGAGGGCACGGTACGACAATCTGACCGACCACAAAGCGGCGATGGACGCGGCCGCCGAGTCGCTCGCCCAGCGGGAACTCCTGATCGACGATGTGCTGCATCGGGATCTGGAGAATCGGCTGCGCGCGCTGCACCGGCCCCACTGGATCATCGCGCTGCGGTTGGTCGTCGATGGTTGGGTGAGCCGCTTCTGTCTGGCGAAGGGCGTCGACCTCCCGGTCGTCGCCCTTCGGGGACAGGACTCCTACGTCATCGATGAGGCGGGAAACGACTTGCCCGGAACGGTTCTCGCGGCACTCGGCTATGCCGAGCCGCTCGAGCTGTACGGCATGAACGCCCCGACCGAAGAGCTGGCCACGATCTTCGGCGACACCGGCGACGCCGCGGCCACCGCGGAACGGCTGGCGAAGGTGGGCAACCCGGCCCAGGACGCGAAGACCTTGGCCGCGGCTCTGGTCGAGATCCACTCGTATGCCGAGATCGTCGGTGTGATCTACGGCGATGGCACCCGAGACGCGGCCGACAACCACATCGCCGTCTTCAACACGCGCGCGGGCCGATTCATCGCGACCGCGAGCACGTCCGACGACGGCGTGAAGTGGACCTCGCTCAGCAGCGGGACTCCCGCGCGACTGCGCACGGCCGTGCAGGATCTGATCAACTTCCTACCGGAACGCGAAGAGTTCCCGCGGAATCCGAAGCTGTCCTGAAGCACCGAACGAGCGTCGCTAACCCATGGGATCGTCCGAAGTCGGTGCGACCTCGTAGCCGAACGGCGGCGTGAATCGTCCCCACCGAATGCACTCCCACCTGCCGTCCGGCATCGGTACCAGCTCGATGGTCTCGGTGTTGTCCAAGTGGTTGTTCGTGGTGAACGGCGGACGCACGTCCGAAAGCGTGCGGCCGACGAGCCGCATGGCCGCACCGTGACTGACTACCATCACGTCCCCGGGCGCGGCAACGTCCGGTGTCAGATACGTATTCCGCAGCTCCTCGATCGCGGGCAGGAACCGATCCAGCACATCCTGAGCGGATTCGCCGCCGGGCACCCGCAGCGTGAGGTCGCCCTCGTGCCAGGCACGGTAGATCCGCTGGAAGGTCTGGTGCGCCTCCTCGCTGTGTTCTCCCTCCAGGTCGCCGGCCTGTACCTCGTGCAGTCCGTCGAGCACCATGGCGGCGACACCGGTCGCCGCCTCGATGTAGCTCGCGGTCTGGCGCGCGCGCAGCGCCGCCGAGGAGAACAGCACCTGCGGCGGGCGGAGCAGGCCCTCACCGAACGTCTTCGCTTGTGCCGCACCGCGTTCGGTCAGGGGCAACCCGGGAATCCGGGTGTCCAGCAGCTTGGCGACATTGCCCTCGGTCTCGCCGTGCCGGACCAGAATCAACCTCCCGGTCATAGGTCGGCCATCCCCTTTCTCAGCTGGATCAACCACTCCGCGGACGCTTCGTCCGACGGTGGTGGCGTACCGGTCGCGGAAGTCGCCGGCCAAGATCCGAGAAAGCGGATCCGCGCGGTGCGGTGCAGCGCCTTGAGCGCCTCGGCCACCGCGGTGTCGTCGATGTGCCCGACGCAGTCCAGATAGAAACGGTAGGTGCCCATGCCCGTTCGGGTGGGCCGGGACTCGATCCTGGTCAGATCGATACCGCGCGTGGCGAACTCGGCGAAGGCGCGCATCAGCGAGCCCGGTACGTTCGGCAGCTCGAGCACGATCGAGGTGCGGTCGGCGCCGGTGGCGGGCGGCGCCGCGGTGGGCCGGGTGCACAGCACGAACCGCGTGATCGCCTGCTCGTGATCGGCGACCCCGGAGGCCAGCGCGATCAATCCCAGCCGCTCTCCGGCCAGGGCGGTCGACACGGCGGCGTCCGCGTGCCCCGCCACCACGTCCTCGGCGGCGGCGGCGTTGGACGCCGAGGTGTAGGGCTGCGCCTGCGGCAGATGCCGCGCCACCCACAACCGGACCTGCGCGGCGGCCACGGGGTAAGCGGCGAGAGTGCGCACGTCGGGTAACGCCGTGCCCGGCTTGCCGAGGATCGTGAAACTCACTTCGAGTTCGGTCTCGGCGACGATCTGCAGGCGCGGACCGATTGCCAGGGAGTCGAGCGTCGCCGAGATCGACCCCTCCACGGAGCTCTCGATCGGCACCACCGCGCCATCCACGTCACCGGAACGGATCAGGTCGAGCGCGGCGCCTTGGCTGGGCGCGGCGATCCGCTCGACGGGCCCGGCGAAGGTTCCCGAGGATTCCAATTGAGCGAGGGCCATCTCGGTGAAGGTTCCGGACGGCCCGAAGTACGCGATTCGCGGCACGGTTACGAGATTACTTGCGCGCTCGTTCGGCTCCCCACCAATCGCGAAGGGCCTGCCGGTCCGGGTCATCTGTTCCAGGACCTCCCTAGCGGTGTTCAACCTCCGTTGAGCACGCGCAATGCGGCGTTCACCCGGTCCGCGGCATCGGTCTCGATGGCGAGCAGGACCGAACGGACCGCCTCGACGGCCGGCGGTTTCAGCGAGGTCAGGAAGGCGATGTCGGGGTCGCGCAGGGCCGCGCCGATGTCGTCGCCGCACAGGGCGGCGGCTGTGGCGGCGACGATGGCCAGCGCCCGTTCCCCCGAGGAAGTGCGCGCGACGAAGCCGGTATCGGAGTGGGCCACGTGTGCGAGGAAGTCGGCGATCCCGTTGTCGGGCGCGTCCAGCTCCAGCGTCGGCGCGGCGGGACTTGCGCCGATGTTGCGGACCAGCCCGTCGACCAGACTGCGCCGCGGCGGCGTCGACAACGTCACCAGCACCGGTTCTGCGGATTCCGACCCTTCCGACACGCCCTCACCGTAACAACCCGGTTCGACCGGAACCGATCCAGTTCGCTGCGATCAGCCGGATCGGAACGCTTGCGGAACCCCGCCTCGTCACTTAGCTTAGGGTAACCTAATCAATAGTCAAGCGCGCCACGCTCCACGGAGGTTTGTATGCCGCGTCCGTCCTCGACCTTCGCACCGTCCACCGCCGAGCGAGTGCGCAGCGCATGCGCGCACGCGGAGCAAGCGGTGCTGGCCATGCCGGGCATCGATCCGACGCCCGCGTCCGTGCACCACGTACGGCAGTGCGGCGATGCCGTGATCGCGGTGCCGACGGCCTCGGTCGCCGCGATCCTGGCAGGCAACTCCGGAGACCACGGCGCGCCCGCGGTGCTGGAGCTCACCGACCACGCCCCGCTACCGCTGCGCGAGCCGGTGCGCGCGTTGGTCTGGCTGCGCGGTTGGGTACGGGCGGTGCCCACCCAGGCGCAGCGCGTGCTGGCCACCGAGGTGGCCAAGGATTACCCGCATCCGGGCCTGCTCGACATCGGCTTCGGCGCCACCCTGCTGCGGCTGGTGATCGACTCCGCGGTGGTGGCCGACTCGACCGGCGCGGAATCGGTGCGCAGCGACGAACTGCGCCTGGCGCAGCCGGATCCGTTCTGCGCCATGGAATCCGCGTGGCTGCAGCACATGCAGGCCGATCACGCCGATGTCGTCGCCCAGCTGGCCAGGCATCTGCCGCCACACCTGCGGCGCGGCATCGTGCACCCGCTGGCCATCGACCGGTACGGGCTCACGCTGCGGGTGGAAGGACACGACGGCGACCACGACTTCCGCTTGCCGTTCAGCGCACCGGCGCACGACATCGAGGGGCTCAGCCGCGCCGTGCGCACACTGGCGGGCTGCCCGTTCCTCAATGGATTGCGCCGGATCTGACCCGCCGCCCGATCAAGCCGATCTTCAGCGGCATCGGGCCGGCGAACAGAAGTACCAAGGCGAAGAACGGGATGACCGGCCCGAGAAGACGGACGAGATAGCGTTCCATTGCCCCTGCCCGCAGAGGTTGTGGACAACCGGCGCAGTTGACCACGATGCGTGGAGCGCCGGACTCGACGACCCGCGCGACGGCCGCGCTGACCTCGTCGTTGCTGGTGACATCGGCGGGAATGAGGGTGAGAGGCGGACGGCGCACCGGCTGGGGCGCACGCACTCCCGACGCGGTTGGCTGCTCGGCTGACACGCACACCGACGCGGCGAATGGCAATCGCACCGATTCGTTCAACGCGGGCGGACGACGGACGTCAACCACACCGATTCGTTCGATCCCGACCTGTGGCGTATCCGCGGTGAGCGGTCCGGCTGCCTCGAGCGCCTCGTGCCCGGGCTGATCCAGCGCCGCTTGGTCGCACACTCCTTCGGTGAACCGTCGTTTAGAGGGATGCTCCGGTGAGCCGGAGTGGCGGCTGCTCGCCGCAGCGCGCGCAGACCCGATGTCCGAGCTCGACCGAGTGGCGGGCCGGGTTGGGCCACCAGGCCCGGAAGCATGCGCCGCAGCGGAGACGCCGACGACGCACCAGGCAGTTCACATGCCGACGCGCCGCGCGCCGCGGCGGACGAGCGCAATAGATTCGACCCATGCGTGCGGAGTCCAGAGCCGAGTGGGACGAGGCCGAGCCGACCGATCGGGAGCGGCTGGCGATCAAACTCGAGATCGCCGTGGTGCTGCTGGTCACGTTCGGGCTCAGCGGGCTCAGCGCCGCGCTCTCGCTGGTGGAGAGCGCGCTCGCCCCGGGCGGGATCGGCGGACGGACCGTCGCGCTGAATCCGTCGCGAGCCACACAGTCCACCATCGACCTGCTGTTCCAGCTGCTCAGCGTGCTGCGGCTGCTCGGCTGGGCCGCGCTCGGCCTATATCTGCTGTGGCGCGGGGGCATCGGCCCGCGACTGATCGGGCTGGCGAACCGGCTCCGTTGGCGCGCCGACGTGCTACCCGGCTTGACGCTGGCCGCGATCATCGGGTTGCCGGGACTCGGGCTGTATCTCGCGGCGCACGCACTCGGCGTCAGCGTGACGATAGTCCCCGCCTCGCTCGGCGACTACTGGTGGCGACTGCCCGCGCTCGTCCTCTCGGCCTGCGCGAACGCCTTGGCCGAAGAGGTCATCGTGGTCGCGTTCCTGCTCACCCGGCTGCGCAGGCTCGGATGGTCGGCGAACTCGGCTCTGCTGGCCTCGGCTGTGCTGCGGGGCAGCTATCACTTGTACCAAGGAATCGGCGGCGGGCTCGGAAACTTTGTGATGGGCGTCATATTCGGCCGCTATTGGCAGCGCACGAATCGGCTGTGGCCGCTGGTCCTCGCCCATGCGACCATCGATGCGGTCGCCTACATCGGCTACACCGTTCTGCGCGGCCATGTTTCGTGGCTGCCGTGACGCAACTGTGCCCTCGGCAGCGCTAACAACCTGGTGCCGCCTGCGAAATACGGAACAGCGCCGCTTCCGCGTGCGCCCGCGTCCACATGCGGCACGTCACAACCGCCCGATAAGTAGAGTTCCAGTGATGAACGGCGACGACCCCCAGCGCAACGCGCATACGCGCCGGATGCCGCCGCCCGGCAGACCCGGTGAACCTCCGATGCGCCGTCGCATGCCGCCTCCGGGGTCCGGCGGTCCGCCGCCGATCGAGCCCACGCAGGTCGTGCGCCGTGATGGAACCGCCGACCCCCACGCACAGCCGCTGGCGTATTCGCAGGTCCCGCCCGAACAGGCGCGGCGAATGCCGCCGCCTCCCCCGGCCCGCAGGCACGCCCCCACGCAGCGCCCGGTGCCGCATCACGAAGTTCCGTCGCACGCGCCGACACAGCGGCCGGTTCCGTATCACGAAGGTCCGCCGCACACGCCGCCCCGGAAACCGAGGCCGTTCCGCGAAGGCCCCCCACCGGTGCCGCCACGCGGCGAGCGTCCGCCGCGGGCTCCACGACCGCGCCGCAAGCGCCACCCTTTCCGCTGGTTCCTGGTGATCCTGCTGGTCCTGGTGCTCGCCGCCGTCGGCGCCGTCATCAAGTTGGACAACTCGCTCAATCGCATCCCCGCGCTGGCGAACTACGCCAAGCGCGTCGGCGACACACCCGGCACGAACTGGCTGTTGGTCGGGTCCGACGGCCGTGGCGGACTGACTGCCGAGCAGGAGCGGGAACTCGCCACCGGCGGTGAGGTGGGCCCCGAGCGCACCGACACGATCATGCTCGTGCACGTGCCGCAGTCGGGGAAGACCACGCTGGTCAGCCTGCCGCGCGACTCGTACGTCAGCATCCCGGGCCAGGGCAAGGACAAACTGAACGCCGCGTTCGCCATCGGCGGCCCCGCGCTGCTGGTCCAGACCGTGGAGATCGCCACCGGCCTGCGGATCGACCACTACGCGCAGATCGGCTTCGGCGGCTTCGCCAGCGTGGTCGATACGCTCGGCGGCATCGACGTGTGCGTGCCCAAACCGATCGACGACCCGCTCGCCGGCATCGACCTGCCCGCGGGCTGCCAGCGACTCAACGGACCACAGGCGTTGGGTTTCGTCCGCAGTCGCGCGACCGCGCTCGCCGACCTGGACCGGATGAACAACCAGCGGATCTTCATGGCCGCCCTGCTGAAGAAGGCGACCAGTGGAGCCACGCTGGCCAATCCGTTCAAGCTCTGGCCGCTGGCGACCGACACCGCCAAGTCGCTGAAGGTCGACAACGGCGACCACATCTGGGATCTGGGCGGCCTGGGCTGGGCGCTGCGTGGCGACACCATCGCCACGGCGGTACCGGTCGGCGGATTCGAGGACACCGACAGCGGCAACGTCCTGCTGTGGGACAAGGCCAAAGCGAGCCGGTTCTTCGACGCGCTCGTCGGCGACCGTCCGATCCCGGAGGACCTGCTGACGCGGTAGCGTCGATGCCATGCCGGACATCGACGAGGCCGACGAGTCCTTTCCCGACTTGCTGCGCACCCAGATCCGTCACGGATTCACCACTGCCCAGCAGTATCTCGCGGCCGCCGTGTACTTCGACTCACGCAGACTGCCGCAGTTGGCCGGACACGCCTACGACCGGTCACGCGAGCACTACGGCAATTCGCTGCGCATGGTGCAGTACCTGCTGGACCGGGATCTCCCGGTGCAGATCGGCGGCTTGGACGAGATCGAGTCCACCTTCGAAAGCCCGCGCGGCGCGGTCGCTTCGCTGCTGGAGATCGAGCAGGTCCGCAGCGCCCGGATCAGCGATCTGGCCCACACTGCCCGCACCTGCGGCGACTATCTCGGCGAACGCTTCATCGGGTGGTTCCTCGCCGATCAGGTGAAGAACGTCGCCGGGATGAGCACGTTGCTGGCCGTGATCGACCGTGCCGACGGGCAGTTGTTCGACGTCGAGGAGTTCGTCGCCCGGGAGACACGGCCGCGGCCGCGCACCGATATTCCGGCGCCGAAAATGGCTGGAGCGGCGAAGAATTAATTAGGCAACACTAGCCTCAATAAGGCTGCACTTGGATGACACGGGTCTTGACCAGCGCTAATGTCGATGCCATGTCAAGCCATCCGGAATCACCCCGCAGCAAATTTCACAGCCTGTTGCACGATCAGATCCGGCACGAATTCAATGCCGAGCATCAGTACATCGCGATTGCGGTGTGGTTCGACAATGCCGATCTCCCGCAGCTGGCCAAGCGGTTCTACAAGCAGGCCGTCGAAGAGCGCAATCACGCGATGATGATCGTGCAGTACTTCCTGGACCGGGATATCAGCGTCGATATTTCCGGCATCGATGCCGCGAAATCGCGGTTCGAGAACGCCAGGGAGCCGATCGCGCTCGCACTGACCCAGGAGAAGACGGTCACCGAGCAGATCATCCAGCTGGCGAGCACCGCCCGCGAAGAGGGCGACTACCTGGGCGAACAGTTCATGCAGTGGTTCCTCAAGGAGCAGGTCGAGGAAGTCGCGAATATGACCACCCTGCTCACCATCGCCGATCGCGCCGGGTCGAACCTGTTCGACCTGGAGGAATTCGTCGCCCGGGAAATGAGCGGCCCGAGCGACGCCTCCGGCGCGCCTTCGGCGGCGGGCGGCTCCGTCTGACGGCGTTCGCCGAATAGGTGAAACAGGCCCGGTTCCGTATCAGGAACCGGGCCTGTCGCTGTTGGACGTTCTATCGGACGGCGAGTCGGAATGTCGGCGTAAACGACGGTTCCACCACATTTCGCAGTGGTTTGGCGAGTCTTTCCTATATTTCGAGCCGCACCGGCGGCAACCGGAAAACACCGCCGCCGACAAAGGCCGTTTCTGCCCAAGTCTCGCGATATCCGGGCTCAGCGCAAGGTGACCTGACGCGACCGCAGGCCGTCGCGGGAGCGCCGCTCGTCGGAGGTCAACGGGGCGTCGACGGCCAGCGCCTCGGACAGCCGCGCACCGAATTCGGCTGCGGGCTCGACCCATTCGTCGGGGTGTCGCTCGCGGTCCAGGTCGAAGACCGGGACCAGCACTCCGTGCGTGCGGAACGACCCCGCGAACCGGGAACCCTCGCCGAGGTGCAGACCGCCGGAGGCGTGCACCCGGGCCAGCGCCAGCATGAGCGCGTCCTCGTCCTCCGGCCGCACCCAGCGGATGTGCGCCTTCTCGCCCGCGTCCACCCACCAGGCGGCACCGATCGTGTCGGCGGCGAGCCCGAGCCGCGCCGAGGGCATGATCGCCTGCTTGGCCTGCTCGATGGTGGCGGCGACCTGCGGGTCGGGCTCGACCCCTGCGGGCACCCACCAGTCGAAGTCCTGGTGCACGGTCAAGTCCAGGCTCGCGGCGGGATCGATGACATCGGCCAGCCGCGGGCCTCCCGCGACGCTTTCCACCGAGGTCAGCGAATCACCGGGCTCGGCGGACTGGGTCCATAGGATCGCCGCGGCCAGATCGGCGGCCGGATCCGCGCCCTGGAACTGCACCTGCGCGCCGACGTAACCGCTGGGCTCGTCACCGGCGCGCACCAACGCGGCCACCGCGCCGGGCAGCACCGTTGCGAGCACGACCGGCCGCTCCGCCGCGACCTCGGCCGCCAGCGTCAACCGGGCGGTGGCCGAAGGAACGAATTCGCGCAGCGCGACCAGATCGCACTCCGCGGCCAGGCCCTCGAACGGACGGGTGACGACTTGTGCCGCCTGCTCCTGCGCCGCTCGCCGCTCGGCGAGACGCTGCGCCCGGTTCCCACCGGGCTTAGGACTGTTGCGCTTGCTTTTACCCACGAGGGGTCAACCTACCGTGTTTCTTGGCTGTGTTTGTTTTTCCAGCGCCTGCGGCGCTGGGTGTTCGCGGATGCTCGGTCTCGCTTCGCTCGAAACCGGGGGTTGAGGTGGCGTGGTCGCGGCAGGGAGCAATTGCGCAAACTAGTTCACCGGGTGGGCGTGGCGAAGAAGGCCGCCGAACTCGGCGCGGCGTCGAGCGCCGGCATCGACGTGGACGCCACAGAGATTCCGCTACGGCACCACCGCACCTGCGACGACCACTTCAATGCGCTCCGACCTGCACACCCCCCAACGTTCACCGCACCGTATTCCGCTCTGCTCGAGGCCGTGCGTCGCAGCGACGGACGATCGAGGATTTGTGGAAGCCACGACAACCCCTTCCGGCGGAACCGGGTCAGGCGGCGGGGAGCAGGGACTTGGTGCGGCCGGGGTGGTTCGTGGCAATCCAGCTGACGCCGAGGTCGGCGCACAGTTGGACGTCGTCGGGGTCGTCGACGGTCCAGCAGTAGGTGGCGCGGCCGGCGGCGGCGGCCTTGTCGACCAGGTCTGGGTGCTCGCGCAGTGTTTTCACCGAGGGGCCGACGGCTGTGGCACCGACGGTGGTTGCCGCCGATCCGCCCAGGTAGCGCGACGATTCGCCGAGCAGGACGGTGGGCAGCAGCGGGGCGGCGCGGCGGATGCGCCACACGGCGGTGGCCGCGAACGACATGACGACCGCGCGGGAATGATCCGCCGAGGCGGGGGTGGCGATGCCGAAGCGCTGGAGCTCGGCGAGCAGCTTGTTCTCCACCAGCGCGCCGTAGCGGACCGGGTGCTTGGTCTCGATGAACAGCTTGGTCGGCCTGCTACGCCAGTCCAGCACCAGGCTGATCAGCTCGCTGAGGGTCAGCACCGAGGCCGGATCGCCGTCGGCGCCGAAATTCAGTGCCCGCAGCTCCTCCAACGTCATCTCGCTGACCAGACCGCTGCCCGAGGAGGTCCGGTCGACGGTGCGGTCGTGCACGCACACCAGATGTCCGTCCCTGGTCAGCCGGACATCGCACTCGACGCCGTCGGCGCCCTCCTGGAGCGCCAACTCGTAGGCGGCGAGCGTGTGCTCGGGGCGCGCCGCCGAGGCGCCTCGATGCGCGACGACGAACGGCGCGCGACTGCCCTGGCTCACTTGGCCATAACCTCCTCCTGCTCACGGTCCTCAGCACCGTTGTCCTCGTGCGCGTCGGCGCCCGCCTGTGCACGTCCGCCGGGATGCACCGGCTCGATCACCGGCACCGCGGGGTCGACCGCGATCAGCCAGCGGCGCGCGGTCCGGCTGCGCCCGAGCAGGTCATGCCCCTCGATCGTGCGCAACACCCAGAGGGTCAGCAACGCGACCGCGGCGGCGACCGCGTCGGTGAACGCGGTGAACAGCACCCCGTCCGCCTCGGCTTGCAACGAATCCGCGGTCCGCCACAGTAGCGCGGCCACCGTGACGAGGCCGCCGAAGACCCACGAGGCCCACCAGATCCGGACCGCCCGTCCCGTCCTGGGATCACCCTGCAACGCGGCCACTTCGCTCAGGAAGACCCCCGGCCACAGCAGGTTGACCACCGGAATCAGGCAGCCGAACGCGAGCGCTCGCGGCGAACGGGGGTCGCGCCTGCCCGTGGCGGCGTAGGCCGAGCGCCTGATCTCGATCAGTCTTCCGACGGTGGCCGCGGCCGCCAGCAGCGCGAGCACGACCGCGAGCACTCCGGCGCCGATCACGAACGCGTCGGAGGCGAAGAGGACGGCGGGGTGGATCAGGCGCGTCCGGTTGCGCAGCAACACCCCGTAGCGCGCCAGTTCCGCGACGGCCGCGAGTCCGAAGACGACGGCGGTCGCGACGAGCAGTCTGATCACCGAGTGGGTCAACTTGCCGAACGGGCGACGCGCCGCGCCGCCCGCGTGCGGTGGCGGGTCGATCAGGCCCCAGCGCGGGATCTGCGTGTACCGAGGCGTGCGGCTCGGCGGGGCCGGTCGGACGGACGACTGCGCTCGCCGACCGCGCTGGTCGGGCTTGCGCGCCACCCAGCGGTAGTTGCGACGGTCGGCGGGCGCGTCGATCGGCCCCGGCGAGAGGAGTACGCCGCGGCAGCGCGGGCACCAGTGCATCGGCGCCCCTTGCACGGCCCAGCGCGCACCGCAGCGCGCACAAGGTTGCACCACCGTACTCACCGCGCACCTCGTTCTTTCGTCAGTAGATCTTCGCCTCGTGGTCGCCCTCCGCGACCAGCGGGCGGCCGGCGTGCTGCCATGCCACCATGCCCCCGTTGACCTGGATGGCCTCATAGCCGATGTGCGTGAGATATTCGACCACCTGAAGCGACCGACCGCCCTGCCTGCAGATGATGTAGAGATCCGCGTCGTACTCCAGCTCGTCGATCCGGGCGGGAACGTCGACCATCGGGATGTGGATCGCGCCCGGGGCGTGTCCGAGCCGCCACTCGTCGTCCTCACGGACGTCGAGGAGGATCGATCGCGGCGTGTCGGCCGACGCGGGCGCGCTGCTGTCGAATTCGGCAGGCACGTCCTCCACCGTGACCGACGGAACGTGGGGGCTCGTCACAGATTCGATCCTGCCATGCGTGGCGGACCGCCGTGCAGTTCCATGCCGGGGGAGCGACCTCGACAGCGAGCCACGACTTCGGGTATGTTCTCCCCTCCGGAACTCGACCGCGCACCCGCCCGATGCTGGTTGTGCATAACTCGGGCGAAGTTATCCACATAATCCACAGCTCGATCCACAAGGCGCAGGTGTCGAAGGCGTTTCACCGGATTGAACCGGCTTTCTAGCAACTGATCAGCTATCGACCTGCTGTCGTCGCGAACCCTTGGTCCGTTCTCGGCGTGCTTTACCTGATCGAAGTACGGATCAGCCCCTAACGGTCGAGCGATGCGAATGGCCGATCCGGGACTCCCCTCCATACCAATCCCGGAGCGGCCATTCGTCGCCGACATCGGAACCTGCGGCCGAAGAGGGTCCGATATCTACTTGGACGGCGCCGAGGCGCATTCGGTTCCATCGAATCCAGAACGCCGCCGAAATCCCGCGATCCGGCGAAGACGATCGGTAGCCTGGGCGCATGAACGTGAGCAGGGGGCTACGCCACGGAATGGACATCGCAGGGCTCAATATCGCGTTGTCCGAGGCCACGTGCCTCGGCCTCGCGATCGACGAGGCCGCCGCAGAACTGCGACTCGACCTCGAAGTGCTGACTCTTCCCGAACGCGGAACGGCGGCGGAGGACTATCGGGTGCAGGTGGCGTTCACCGGCGTGAGCCGGGTCGCCGCGTCACTGCGGACGCAGCATTGGGACGACCTGGAACCGAGGGTGCTGCCGCTGCGACTCGAAGGCCTGGACGAGGCGATCCGAAGTTTCGGCGGCGGGCGACTGCACGGTTGGGAGTTCATCGATCTCGACGACAGCAGCTGGGCGCTGTGGAGCGAGTTGCTCAGCTTCGACACCCGCATCGGTGATCGCGAATCCGCACACGTTCTGGAGTTCTCCCAGGAGGAGGGCATCGATCCGCGCGAATTGGACGTCCGGGTGTGGTTCGACGGCATCACCGTGTACGACGCGCGGGGCAAGCAGATCCCGCTGGCGGACTTCGTCGCGGGCGGCGCGCGGTGGTGGCGGGCGCACGATGCGGGCGACCCGCGAGCCAGTCGTCCGGGAATCGTGCCGCCGCTCTGAGCGCCGAACCGTCGCGAGTGAACCGCACTTTCGGGTGCGGTTCGTCGCACCTCGGCGCTCAGGCGCCCGTGCCCACCGGGCAGCTCACTCCGGTGGCGTGAACGGGGCAGTATCCCCCGGGATTCTTGGCCAGGTACTGCTGGTGATAGCCCTCGGCATAGTAGAAGGCCGCCAGCCCGGGCAGCGGCGTGATCTCCGTGGTGATCTGCCCGTATCCCGCCGCGGCCAGCCGCTTACCGTAGGATTCGGCCGTCGAGCCGACGAGGTCGGCCTGCTCGGCGCCGAAGGTGAAGACGGCCGAACGATATTGGGTGCCGCGGTCGTTGCCCTGCCGCATGCCTTGGGTGGGATCGTGGTTCTCCCAGAAGTGTTCGAGGATGCCCGCGTAGTCGATCACCGCGGGATCGAACACGACGAGCACCGCTTCCGCGTGACCCGTCCGTCCGCTGCATACCTCTTCGTAGGTGGGATTCGGCGTGTACCCGCCGACATAACCGACTGCCGTGGAGTAGACGCCGTCGAGTTCCCAGAAGCCCTTCTCCGCGCCCCAGAAGCAGCCCATCGCGACGACCGCGAGCTGGAGCCCCTCGGGAAACGGCGGGCGGATCGGGTGACCGTTGACGTAGTGGGTATCCGGCACGTCGAGCGGTTCCGCCCGGCCGGGCAGGGCTTGCTCGGGAGCGACCATGACGGGGTCGGGGAGGCTCAGACGCCCCACTAGTTCGTCGTACCACGACATGGTTCGATGCTACGCGTGCGTTTCCAGTGGGGCCGATGTGCGTGATGTGACGGTGCTCGACCCGCTAGGTGTGAGCGGCGTCACCGGAATGCGCGGGCGTGGGCCCGAGTTGGAATCGACCGGGTGTACGAATGATGGTTGGCTGTGTCCGGAACGGGGCACAACCAGCCCGACATAGGAAGGGACAACGTGGCCGAGTACACGCTGCCAGATCTGGATTACGACTACAGCGCCCTGGAGCCCCACATCTCCGGGCAGATCAACGAGCTTCATCATTCCAAGCACCACGCCGCTTACGTCGCGGGCGCGAACACCGCACTGGAGAAGCTGGAAGCCGCTCGCGAGTCGGGCGATCACAGCGCCATCTTCCTGCACGAGAAGAACCTCGCGTTCCACCTGGGTGGGCACGTCAACCACTCCATCTGGTGGAAGAACCTCTCCCCCAACGGCGGCGACAAGCCGGTCGGCGAACTGGCCGCGGCCATCGACGACCAGTTCGGTTCGTTCGACAAGTTCCGCGCGCAGTTCACCGCCGCGGCCAACGGCCTGCAGGGTTCCGGCTGGGCGGTGCTCGGCTTCGACACCCTCGGCCAGAAGCTGCTGACATTCCAGCTCTACGACCAGCAGGCCAACGTCCCGTTGGGCATCATCCCGCTGCTGCAGGTCGACATGTGGGAGCACGCTTTCTACCTGCAGTACAAGAACGTCAAGGCGGACTACGTCACCGCGTTCTGGAACGTCGTCAACTGGGCCGACGTGCAGGAGCGCTTCGCCAAGGCGACTTCGCAGGCCAAGGGCCTCATCTTCGGCTGAGCCTGTTCGGCACGCCGGAACCGGGTCCGCGAATCCGTCCGCCACGCGCGGCCGGATTCGCGGGCCCGTTCTGTTCTCCGGTGACGCGGACATGTTGCCGAGAACGCCACCCGCCCGGCGCGTATCCGGAGTCCCTGAGGTGGGGCGGGATCCGTCGAGTGCGCAGCCGGATTGCCCTCCTCCACGCCCCCGGACGCCCGATTGGCACTCTTTGGTACTTGTGTGCCAGGTGACTCGTGGTTCATATTCGGGAAATCCACACCAAAGGAACGGGCAAGGTCGCCCCCGGGTTCGACAACGGGAGGCAGGAATGCGCACGAACGAACCGATCGGCATCACGCCGTTCCATTCGCGCGGGTCGCTGCGTGGCTTCTTGATCTCCGGCCGCTGGCCGGACACCACCAAGGAGTGGGCGCAGGTGCTGGTCCTAGCGGTGCGTGTGGCCACGCTACCCGGACTGCTGACCACCTCGACGGTGTTCGGAGTCCGTGAGGACCTGCCCGACGACCCCGCCCCGGGCACGGTCGGCTTGGTGCTGGCCGAAGGGCCCGTGCTCGGCGACGAGGCCGTGGAACCCGGCCGTTTCGCCGACCATGTGCCACCGGCGTTGCTGATGCTGCATCCGCCGTCCGAAACCCGCCCGACGCTGCCCGAATGCGCGGGCGCGGCCTCCGGCTGCGTCTTGCTGCCCGGCGTGCCCCACCTGGGGCTGGAACACCGTGCCGCGTGGGTCGAGGCGGAGTCGGACGGAACCGTGACCTCGCTGGTCAGCCGGGTCGGACTGGACCCGATCAGCGATCCCGACACCGCGGTTCTGGCTATGCTGCTGGCCGCGTGAGGGTAACCGAAATTCTGCACGTGGATCGCCAAACTTATTGTGCGCATTGCGATTTCGATTACAGCGGGTTGGCACGAGCGGAACGTGGCGGTAGAGTCGCAAGCAGCGAAGGGGAGTAGCCCCCAATCACACAGTCGACATACTGACCCGCCGAGCCCGCTCGGGCCGGGTCCGGCTGTGTGAACCGGTTTCGGCCGGTGGGCGAGACCTTCGGCCTGGACAACCATTTCGTTGTCGGCCGGAGCGTCCCCATATCTCCGGTCGGCAGGCCGGAGACCTTGGAGCCGCCACACATGATCGCCACCGTATTGCTCACCATCGGCGTCGTCTTCCTCGCCGAGCTCGGTGACAAGTCCCAGCTGATGGCGCTGACGTTCGCGCTGCGCTACCGCTGGTGGGTGGTGCTCGGCGGCATCGCGACAGCCTCCGCGGCGGTGCACCTGATCTCGGTCGGCATCGGCTATTTCCTCGGTGCGGCGCTGCCCACCACGACGATCGCGCTGATCGCCGCCGTCACCTTCCTGGCCGTCGGCCTGTGGACGTTGCGCGAGCACTTCGGCACCGGCGAGCAAGACCCGGAGCCGAAGGCGCCGAAAGTGGGCGGTGCGCCGTTCTTCGTGGTGCTGTCCGCGTTCCTGCTCGCCGAGCTGGGCGATCGCACCATGTTCGCGACCGCCGCGCTGGCCACGGACTACGACTGGGTAGGCGTCTGGCTGGGCTCGACCATCGGCATGGTCGCCGCCGACGCGCTCGCCATCGCGGTGGGCATTCTGGTCGGCAAGCATCTGCCGGAGCACACGATCGGCATCGGCTCGGGCCTGCTGTTCCTCTATTTCGGCGCGGCGACCCTGCTCGGCGCGACCGTACCGGCGCTCGGCAGTGTCGCCGTCGCCGGGCTCGCGGCGCTGGCTCCCGCGCTGGCCGGTGCGGCGCTGCTGCTCACGCGGATGGCTCGCCGCTCGAGTCCAGCGCAGCCCCGTACAGTCCGCCACCCTGACGCAATAGATCCAGCAGTGGTTCCCGCAGCGCCTGCAGACCGCTCGAGTCTCCGGCCGCGATCCGAGCGGTGACCATCGAACCGACCGCCGCGGCCAGGGCCTGACAGGCGAAACGCTGCTGGTCGGTCCGCGCGTCGAGCACGGCGGCGATCAACTCGACGAATCGCTCTTGCAGCTGGGCCCGGCGCGCGATGGCGGCCGACCCCACCGCGAAGACCTCGACCAAGAACAACCGCGCGCTGGCCGGGTAGTCCACCAGATACTGGAGATAGGCGCGCAGGATCCGATCCATCCGAGCCACGGCGTCGGTATCGGCCGCCGCGTCTTCCCTCTCGGTGGCGTCGGCGATCCGGTCGAGCAACAAATGCACCGCGCGCTGATAGGCCGCTTCGAAACAGTCTTCTTTGGAGCGGAACTGCTCGTAGAACGTCTCCCTGGACACGCAAGCCCGCTTGAGGATCGCCGCGACCGACGTTCCGATGTAACCGTTCTCGGCCATGGCCTCCGCCGTCGCGACGAGGATTCGTTCGCGCTGCGAAGCGATCACCTGCTCCCGTGGCAGGCCGTGCCTACCTCGGGGGAGGCGTGCGCTGGTGGCCGATTCGGTCATTCGGTGACTCCGGGTGTTCGGTCGAGCTGACTGGGCTGTTCCATTCTGCTCGGTCGGTTCCGCCGACTTGCCGGAAAGGGCCCGCGCCGGAAACGAGTCGCGGGAGCCGTGCAGGGCCGTTCGCCGCGTACCGGTTAGGGTGCCATTGACGAAGGGCCAACTGGCTGTCACAAACGAGAGGACCATCGTGGAGATTTCGGGTTCCGCCGCCATTGTCACCGGAGGCGCATCGGGCCTCGGCGCCGCCACCGCCAAGCGTCTCGCCGATCTCGGCGCCACCGTCTTCGGGCTGGATGTGCCGCAGTCGATCGAGCGCGCCGGCGACAACGTGCCCGCCGGGGTCACCCTCATTCCCGCCGATGTCACCAGCAACGACGAGGTCGGCGCGGCCGTCGCGCAGGTCGTCGAGTCCGGCGCCCCGCTGCGCATCGTGGTCAACTGCGCCGGTGTCGGCTGGGCGGGCCGCATCCTGTCCAAGAACGGCCCGCACGACCTGGAGCTGTTCCGCACGGTCATCACGGTCAACCTGCTCGGCACCTTCAACGTCATGCGGCTGGCCGCCGACGCGATCGCCAAGACCGACGCCGTGGACGAGTACGGCCAGCGCGGCGTCATCATCAACACCGCCTCGGTCGCCGCGTTCGAGGGGCAGATCGGTCAGATCGCCTACTCGGCGTCCAAGGGCGGCGTGCACGGTATGACGGTTCCGGCAGCGCGCGATCTGGCCCAGTTCGGCATCCGGGTGAACACCATCGCTCCCGGCATCATCGACACCCCGATGCTCGCCGGCGTCACCGAGGAGTACCGCAAAGGCCTCGAGGCGGGCGTGCCCTTCCCGTCCCGCCTCGGCCGTCCGGACGAGTACGCGCAGCTGACGCAGTACATCGTCGAGCACGACTACCTCAACGGCGAGACCATCCGCATGGACGGCGCGCTGCGCATGGCGCCGCGGTAATTCCGCTCCGCAGTCCCGGCAGCGCGTGACCCTTCACCGAAGGGTCGCGCGCTGTTCTCATTCCCCCGATTTGTGGCCGATGCCGAGGTAGGCCGTGGTGGACAACGGGCAGTGCGGCCGGTACTTCTCGGCGAGAAACGCTTTCATGACGGCGGCGCGCCGCGCCCAGACCTCCGCGCTCACGTTGTGGCGCATGAGTTCCAACGGGGCGCTGCTGCGCACCATGGTCTCCCACATCTCCTCGGGGCTGCCGAAGGTGAGCGCGATCGAATGCCGCTGGATGGACACGGCTTCGAAGCCCGCACCGCGCATCTCCGATTCGAAGACCTCCGGGTTCTCCAGGCTCAGGAAGTTCGGTTGCGGCTCCTGGATGTCCGGGTCGGCCGCGGTCAAGGCACCGAACATCATCCGCATCAGCGGCGAGTCCGCGATCGGCGCCCAGCTCGACACCACCGCCGTCCCGCCCGGCCGCAACACTCGGAACAGCTCGGCGAACCCACGAGCGCGGTCCGGGAAGAACATCAGTCCGAACATGGAGAACCCGGCGTCGAAATGGTCGGATTCGTACGGCAGTTCTTGTCCGTCACCCACTTGCGCCCGGATATTCACCAGCCCGGCGGCAGCGGCGTTCTTCGCCAAGCGCGCGATCATCGACTCCGCGAAATCGATGGCGTCGACCTGCGCCACGTGGCCCGCGGCCAGCAGGCTGAGCGTGCCCGGCCCCGCCGCTACATCCACGATGCGCGATTCCGGCGAGAGCGAGGCGAACTCGAGCGCCCGCGCCGAGAACGGTTGCATTATCGCGGGTGCGAACTCGTCATATCCGTCGGCGACGAGATCCCACGGCTCGGCGACGGCAAGCGGGTTTGCGGACATGTCGTGACGATCCTTTCAGGCATCCACATCTAACCGCGCCACCCGGGGGCGAACTCCCCAGTCCTGCGAATATGCCATCCCGCCCGTCACCGTAACCGAGAAATGGCCGAAACGCCGCCGACCGCACCGGCCGCGACCGGAGGACATTGCCGGTCCTCCGGTCGCGGATGGTTCAGAGAGTGCGAGTGAGCCGATCGGTGAGGATGTGGGCGAAGTGCGCCGGATCCTTGAGTTCACCGCCCTCGGCGAGCACCGCCGTGCCGAACAGCAGTTCGGCGGTTTCCGACAGCTCGGTCGCCGTGCCGGCGTCGGCCTTCTCCCGCTCGGCCGCGTACGCGTCGCGCAGGCCGGCGACCAGCGGGTGGGTCGGGTTGAGTTCCAGAATCCGCTTGCTCTCCGGCAGCGCCTGGCCCGAGGCGCGATACATCCGCTCCAGCATCGGCGTGAAGTCGAACACGTCACCGACCAGGCAAGCCGGAGAGGTGGTGAGCCGGTTGGTCAGGCGCACCTCCTTGACGTTCTCCTCCAGCGTCTTGCCCAGCCACGTGAGGACATCGGCGAAGTCCTTGTCCTGCTGCTCGCGCAGCGCCTCGGAGGCCTTCTTCTCCTCCTCGGTCTCCAGATCGACCTCGCCCTTGGCGATGGACTGGAACGCCTTGCCGTCGAATTCCGGTACGGAACCGACCCACATCTCGTCGACCGGGTCGGTCAGGATCAGCACCTCGCGGCCCTTGGCCTTGAACGCCTCCAGATGCGGGGAGCTCTCGACCTGCTGACGGGTCTCGCCGGTCATGTAGTAGATCGTGTCCTGCCCCTCGGGCATCCGCTCCACGTACTGGGCCAGCGTGGTCAGCTCGGTCTCGGAGTTCGTCGAGGCGAACGAGGAGACCTGGAGGATGGTGTCGCGGTTGTCGAAGTCCGAGAGCAGGCCCTCCTTCAGGACGCGGCCGAACTCCTTCCAGAAGGTCTGGTAGCCGGCCTGGTCCTCGGCGCCCTGCAGATCCTTGACCGTGGACAGCACCTTCTTCACCAGACGCTTGCGGATCATCTGGATCTGCCGGTCCTGCTGGAGAATCTCCCGGGAGACATTGAGCGACAGATCCTGCGCGTCCACCACGCCCTTGACGAAGCGCAGGTACTCCGGCATCAGCTCTTCGCAGTTGTCCATGATGAACACCCGCTTGACGTAGAGCTGGACGCCGCGCTTGTGCTCGCGGGTGAACAGGTCGAACGGCGCGTGCGAGGGGATGAACAGCAGCGCCTGGTACTCGAACGTGCCCTCGGCCTTCAGCGGGATGATCTCCAGCGGATCGTCCCAGCCGTGACTGACGTGCTTGTAGAACTCCTTGTACTCCTCGTCGGAGACCTCGCTCTTGGGGCGCGTCCACAGCGCCTTCATGGAGTTGAGCGTCTGGTCCTCGAGGATCGTCTTCTCCTCGGCGGCCTCGCCTTCGCCCTCGGTGACGGTCCGCTCCACCTGCATGCGGATCGGCCAGGAGATGAAGTCGGAGTACTTCTTGACGATCTCGCGCAGCTTCCACTCCAGCGTGTAGTCGAAGAGGTGATCCTCCTCGTCCACCGGCTTGAGGTGGAGCGCGACCGACGTGCCCTGCGGGGCCTCGTCGAGTTCGGAGATCGTGTAAGTGGAGCTGCCCGCGTTCGACTCCCACCGGGTGGCGGTGGCCTCGCCCGCGCGGCGGGTGGTCAGGGTGACCTTGTCGGCCACCATGAAGGTCGAATAGAAACCGATGCCGAACTGGCCGATCAGCTCCTCGGCGGCGGCCTCGGACTTGGCCTCGTTCAGCTTCCTGCGCAGCTCGGCGGTACCGGACTTGGCGAGGGTGCCGATCAGATCGACCACCTCGGCGCGCGACATGCCGATGCCGTTGTCCCGGACGGTCAGGATCCGCTCGTCCTTGTCGACCTCCAGTTCGATGTGCAGGTCGGAGGTGTCGACGTGCAGATCCTTGTCTCGGAAGGACTCCAGCCGCAGCTTGTCCAGCGCGTCGGAGGAGTTCGAGATCAGCTCCCGCAGGAAGGTGTCCTTGTTGGAGTAGACGGAATGGATCATCAGCTCGAGCAGCTGATGGGTCTCTGCCTGGAACTCGAGTTGTTCGACGTGCTCTGTCACGGTCGCGATGGTACCGCCGTGCGCTGACTACGGAGCCGAAGGTGGGGCCGCCGCGTAACCCGCGACGGTCCCGGGCGACCGCGCATCGGGAACCTGCCGGAAATCGGCGAGACCGGCAACCTCCGCGTCGGCGCGGGTGGTCATCCATTCGCGCAGCACCTGGGTGGCGCGGACGTCGTCCTCGTTGTACTCCAGCAAACGGGTGCGCTGGGTCGCGTCGGGCGTGGCGCCGTCGTAGCCGACCGCGAGCCGGTACCAGCTCATCGACGCCTCGCCGCTCGCCTCGGGATCACGCCACGAGAACCCGGCGACCGGCGCGATCTTCTTCAACCCCTTGCCGTTCGGGCAGATGAACTGGTCGGAGACGGCTTGGAACATGTCCACCCATTGCGGTCCGTCCACGAACGCGCGCACCTGCTCCACCGTCGGCACGCCGGGCCTGCCCGCGAACCGGCGCGCCGATTCGTACAGCCACTTGTCTTCCGCCGTGCGCGAATAGCAGTACGCGGCAAATGTTCTGCCCGTCGCGGTCGCCTCGGCGCGCACCGTCATCAGCCAGGTCCAGAACTCGCCGAAAGAGCGGCCCTCGTCCTCGGTGGGCAACGGATCCCAGGTGACGAACGGGCGGTACACGCCGTTCAGCAGCGTTCCCCACAGGTACGCGCCGTACTCCTGGAAGCTCTCCAGATCGACGTCGACCTCCACATCCGCCCGCCGCACTTGCACGCTCTCGACCCGCCGCACCAGCGGGGCGCCGACGATCCACGCCCGCGCGGTGACCACGGCCTCGTCGAACGGGCCGTGCTGCCAATCCTCGGGCTCCTCACCCACCCACGCGGCGAGTTCATCGATGGTCTCGACGTTGTGCCTGCGCAGCACCTCGGCGCGGGAGCCGGGCGCCACCAGGCTGACGTCACGATGCTCGATCAGCCAGCCCTCGCAGCTCGGGCCATCGACTCCTCGCGTCCACCACGGGCACTGCCTGCACTCGGGCACCTTCGACGGGATGGTGGGCAGCTCGCCGCGCACCACCGCGATCCGGTCGGCGTAGCGGCGGTCGTAATCGGCCAGCAGCGGCGCCAGGTCGTGGACCAGGATGCGATCGAAATCGAAGCCGATGACGCCGCCGACCAGCGCGGGGCTGGCCAGGCCGTGCCGTTGCAGCATCCGGTGCAGGTGGGCGAGCCGCTGTTGGTCGCGGGGCTGCTGGCGTAGCTTGCGGTGCGGATCCGGTTGCGGGTCCCAGTGATACGGGTCCGAGGTGGTGGGGTGGAAGTCGGCGCGCTCGGGTTGACGCGGGTCGGTCACCTTGTGGTTCACCACGATGATCGGGATGTAGCCGCCGCGTTCGACGTCGCGCAGCAGGATCTCCGAACCTCCGCGCCTGCCGGTGTCCGGCTCCTGCGGTAGCAGTCCGCCCCAGATGTGCCGTGCCCCGATTTCGCACGCGCGCATCGTCGCTTCGGCGCGCTCGGCGGCGCGCAGTCCGGGATCGATCACCACCCAGGCATCGGGGTCCGCGCCGACCAGCGCGTCGCGCACTCGGGCGCGGTGTGCGACGGCGGCGTCCCGGCGCTGGCGTACGCCCGCGTCCTCGACGATCCCCGCCAATGCCTCAGGGTGCGCGGCGTCCATACGCAGGCGATGGCGGCAGCCGATCAGCGCCCTGGCATCGATGAAGGCGGCCGGCACGTCGGTGGCCCGATCCACGGCCGTTCCGTTGCGCTTGCGACCATCCCGGTCACCGATGTCCGAATCCACGCTAAGCAGTATGGTCCCTCCCCCCGACAGTGTTGAATTTCAGCGCTGTGTTGGTCTGGCCGCGACTTCGTCGCGGCGTGTTCGCGGCCCCCTTGTGGCGGGCGGGCGCGCCCCCCCCCCAGGGCCAAGCGGCGCCCACCCCGCCGCCCCACCGGCCGGTGGCCGGGCCCCCAC
>NZ_JBIUCG010000013.1:172994-276054 GCF_044548645.1 Nocardia sp. NPDC051929
CCCCTTGTGGCTCACGTCCGAGCGACCGCCGCTGGCGACTGCGTCGCGAACGCGGCGGCCACTCGGACGTGAGCCGGGCCGCGAACGGCGCATGCTCGGTCTCGCTTCGCTCGAAACCGGGGGTACGGTGCGCTGGGCGCGTAGGGCGGTGACCCGCACATACGCGGTACTCACATTGGCGATCGCGTCGACCCCACTGCCGAGTCGCTCGGCTGGGATGGGAATTGCCGGGCGCCGTGCGCGCGGGCCGCACTACTCTCGCAGCTGACGGCGTGGACCCGATAGGGTAACGGCAAAGCGTGTGACATGGGCGGACGGGCTTCCCCGGCGTCGTACTGCCATGGCGAACCAGCATGACGGAGGGCCTTCGATGGGGTTGTTCACGAAGCGCAAGCGGCGGCCG
Source organism: Nocardia sp. NPDC051929 (assembly GCF_044548645.1). NCBI lineage: Bacteria > Bacillati > Actinomycetota > Actinomycetes > Mycobacteriales > Nocardiaceae > Nocardia > Nocardia sp. NPDC051929. Next base: position 173,398 of record NZ_JBIUCG010000013.1, read on the forward strand.
AGCCGCAGGGCCGAGGCGAAAGCCCTCAAGCACAAGGCCGTGATGGAGGCCAAGCTCGTCGCGAAGAACGACCGCAAAGCGCGCCGGGCCGAGGCCCGCACCCAGCGCAAGGTCGCCAAGGCGCAGATCGCGACGTTCCAGGCGGAGGAGAAGGCCGCGCTCAAGGTGGCGGCCAAGGCCGAACGCGATCCGTTCAGCGCCGGTCAGGTGAAGAAATACCTCGGGGTGGCCCGTGTGCTCATCCCGGTACTCGCTCCGCTCGCCTACCGCGGCGCGACCTTCCTGCGCGGACAGCTCGACACCCGCCGCGCCCAACAGCTCGGCGTCGGCATCGACCAGCTCGGCGACTTCACCGGACACGGCGCGAAGCTGCAGGCGCGGATCACGAATGCCGAAGCGGCGCTGACGAAGATCGGCTCGCAGGACGGCAAGGACAAGGGCGAGGCGCAGAAGTTCGTCGCCGCCACCAAGGACCGCCTCGGCAGCCTGACGGCCGCCGTGCACACCTCCGACCAGATGCCCGCCAATCGCCGCCGTTCCGTGCACGCGTCGATCTCCCACGAGCTGTCCGGGATCGAGTCGGACATTCTGGCCCGGCTCGGCGTGCGCTGAGTTTCCTCGTCCCGATGTCTCCGCACCCGATCACCGGTCACCTGCGTGGCGGCCTGGTCGGCGTGCTGGTCGGCGTGCTCGCCGTCGCCGCACACGGTGCGGCGGGTGGCGGTGCGCCGGGCTCCACCGAGCTGACGCTGCTGTTGCTGATCGCCGCCGGAGTCGGCTCGGCCGCGGGAACCGCGCGAGCGTGCCCGCGCCCGTCCGTCGTGGTCGGGCTGCTCGGCGCGGGCCAGCTGCTGAGCCACGCCGCGCTGTCGGTGCTGGTCGACCACGACCATTCCGGAACCACGGACGCCACAACGATTTCCCCGCTGCCGACCGGATGGATGCTGCTCGCGCACACCGTCGCGACGGTCGCTTGCGCGGCACTGATCGTCCTCGCCGAGCGGCTTTCCGCCGCCGCCTCCGGTGCACTGCGCGTGATTCTCGCTCCGCCGCGGCGGATGCGAATCGCCGGCGCGCCGCTCTGGGCTGATCCCGGCCTACCGCCCTATCGCTGTGCTCCGCTGGGTGCGCTCGGTCCTCGCGCGCCGCCGGTGTCGGTCTGATCCTCCGACACCCATTCCTCTCGCACAGGAGACCTCAGCATGCCCAGCTCGATTTCGCGCGCCGTCACGACGACGGTCGCCACAACGGCACTCGTTCTGCTCGCGGGCGGCGCCGCCGCGGCACACGTCACGGTGGACGCGCCCGGCGCGGCGCAAGGCGGATACGCCGTCGCCACCTTCCGGGTGCCCACCGAATCGGACACCGCCAGCACCACCGCGCTCACCGTCACCCTGCCCAACCTGAAATCCGCTCGGAACGAACCGATTCCGGGATGGTCGGCCAAGGTCGAACGCAACGACAAGAAGGAGATCACCGCGATCACCTGGACCGCCGATCCCGGCGCACCGGGCATTCCGCCCGGACAGTTCCAGCGTTTCGCGCTGTCCGTCGGCCCACTGCCCGCCCTGGACTCGGTGAGCTTCCCCGCCAAGCAGACCTATTCCGACGGCAAGGTGGTCAACTGGGATCAACCGGTCCAGCAGAACGGCGACGAACCGGAACATCCGGCCCCGTCGATCACCCTGGCCGCCGCGAAAGACCACGCGGACGGGCACGCGGTGAGCAGCGAAGCCGAAGACGAAGACGCCGACCACGAGGACCAGACGGCCCGCTGGCTCGGCGGGATCGGTCTGGCCCTCGGCTTGCTCGGTGTCGCGCTCGGCGTCGGCAACGTGATCCGCGGGCGGCGCGCATGAGCCGCCGCCTCCTCGCCGCCCTCGTGGCGGGACTGTTTCTGCTCGGGTTCGGCATCGCCGCAACGGGAGTCGCCGCCGCGCACTCCGCCGCGACCGGCAGCGTCCCGGAGGACAACGCGACCGTAGACGCGGGCCCGGACCGCGCCAGCGTCACGTTCAACGAGGAACTCCAGCCCAGCTTCCCGTCGCTCACCGTCGTCGGACCGGACGGCAATCTGTGGTCCAAGGGCGATCCGGTGGTCGAGGGCAAGACGGTAAGCGTCGCCGTAGGCGAGCTGGGCCCGGTCGGCGAATACACCATCGCCTATCGGGTGACCTCGGCCGACGGCCACCCGGTCAGCGGCAAACGGCACTTCACGCTGGGCAAGCCGGGCAACGGCACGCCGGGGCCGAAGCCGAACGCGAAGGCGAACGACAGCTCGGACGGCTCGGACGGGATCCCGCTGTGGGTGTTCGTCGTCGGCGCGGTCGTGTTGTTCGGCGGCGGGCTCGCGTTCGCCTTGTTCGGCGGCAGGAGCCGCGACCAGAAGCGGTGAGCGACGTGAAGACCGGCGGCCGGGACGGCGCTCGGCGCGCCCCCGGCCGGATGCCATGGCCCGCGGTGTTGCTGACCTTCCCGGCCGGGCTGCTTGGCGTCGTACTCGCCTGGGTCCTGATCCTTCCTGGACCGCTGCCGGGGGAGGCCGTGGTCCGGGTGGTCGCCGACGGCATCGGGGCCACCGCGCTCGGGTTGGCCGCGCTGCCCAGAGTGGCGCCGCGCTCGCGGACACCATGGCGGTTGCTCGCGGTACTCGCCGGGGTTTGGGCGGTGGCCGAATTCGCCGTGCTGGTCTTCGAGGCCGCGGAGGTGGTCGGCGTTCCGGTGAGCCGACTCGGCGCCGGAGAGTTCGGCACCTATCTGGTCGACGTCAGCGGCGGGCAGGTCGGGATCGCGATCCTGGTCGGCGTCGCGACGGTGGCCGGTGGATCGGCGCTGGCCTTCCGGCGGCCCGAGTCCGCCTCCGCCGATCTGGTGCTGGTGTTCGCGGCGGTCGCGCTGGCGTTGCGGCCGATCACCGGGCACATGTCGCAACAGGCGTTCGGGTCGGTTCTCGCCGCGGTGCACGCGTTGGCGGCGGGCGCCTGGTTCGGGTTGCTGGTCGCGCTGGCGCTGGTCGTGCGGACCCGCGGCGAGTGGGCGGCCGTGCTGCCCAGGTATTCGGCGGTGGCGCTGCCCCTGGTGGCGGTCGTGGCGGTGACGGGGCTGCTCAACGGGCTGATCCGGGTCGGTGGGGTGGCTCCGTTCGTCAGCACCGGTTACGGCCGGATTCTGCTCGCCAAGACCGTGGTGCTGCTCGGCTTGCTGGCGCTCGGCTGGTGGTGGCGGCGCAGTTGGGTGCCGAAGGCGGCCGACCACCGGATGGACGCGAAGGACTCGCTGCGCCGCGCGGTAGCCGAGGTGGTCGTGATGGCGCTCGCCTTCGGCCTCGCCGCGACTCTCGCGGTAACGGCCTGAGCCGCGGCTCCGCGTCCCGGTTACGCGTACCTCCGCCGTCGCTCCGGCCCTGCGCGGGCCGAGGACGGACTGCGTCCGACCGCACCCGTTAAGGTCTGCGCATGACCGAAGTGAAGATCGTCGAGGATTGCGTGGCCTCGGCGGAGTCCGCGTTCGCCTACGTGAACGACTACCGGAACCTGTCGCGGTTCCTGCACGGTATCCAGTCCTTCACCCCGGTCGGGGAGCAGACCGAAGGCGTCGGCGCCACCTTCGACGGGCACATGAAACTGGGGCCCGCCTCGCTGAAGTCGCGGATCCGAGTGATCCGCTGGGAGAGGGACTTCGCCATCGGCGTCGAGTCCATCAAGGGTTTCGACGTCGAATCCACCTTCTTGTTCCACGCCAAGGGCGACAGGTTGTGCACGGTCGACGCGATCGTGGACTTCCGGGTGCCAGGCGGCTTGGCGGGACGGGCCCTCGGCAAGACCATCGAGCCGTTCGTCAAGATCGCCGTGCAGCACACCACCCACAACCTCGTCACCCAGATAGCGGCGTTCCACGCGCGCTCTGTTTGATTTGCCGCGACTTCGTCGCGGCGTGTTCGCGGCCCCCTTGTGGCGGGGGGGGGGGGGGCCCCCCCGGGGGCCAGCGGCGCGAACCCGGGGGCCCCCACGCCCCCGGCCCGGGCCGGCACCCCGGGGGGCCCGCGCCCCCCCCCCCCCGGGGGGGGCCCGGGGGCCCCCCGGGCGCCCCCCCCCCCCCCCCCCCCCGGGCCCCCCCACGGCGCATGCTCGGTCTCGCTTCGCTCGAAACCGGAGGTTGCGGTGCGCTGAGCGCGGGAGGCGGTAACTGCACCACGTGCGTTCGGGGTGCGGCTCGGGCTGCCACCGGCCGTCAGACCGTAGGTGAGGCTCGGGCTGTCATGCTGGAGGGGTGAGTGCTACACCCTCGGTCGGACAGCGGATCGGTTATATCTTCGGCAGGACCCTGCCGGAATCGATGTCCGATTGGGTGCGGGAGGATCTGGTCGGGCCGGGCGCTACGCGGCGTTACCTGCTGCGGTTTCTGGTGCCGGTGCTTCCGGTGCTCATGCTGTTCCTGTTGCTGCCCGGCCCCCTGTGGATGGGTCTGGCGATGATGGCGCTGTTGTACATCCCGCTGATCTACTTCACCGTGGCGCTGCTGTACGTCTACCGGCGCCATCGGCTGATCAAGCACGGTCTCGACCCCGCGCTCGCGGATGCCGACGCCCGCCGTCGGGGCGAGCATGAGCGGCTGGAGTACGAGCGCCGACACGGACGTGGATGACCCGCATCGAGACCTGGCGGTGCCTTATACCACAGGCATAGCCTGGAGGAATGAAGACCCCCACGTTGACGCAGCGGATCGCCTACGATCTCGGCCGCGAGCTCCCCGAGGAGCTGCACGAGTGGGTTACCCACGACCTCGTCGGACACGGGGCCATGGAACGCTATCTCGTCCGCTTCATCGGGCCGATCATCCCGTTCTTCGCCCTGGTACTGCTGTTCCCCGGGCCGATGCCGCTGAAGATCGGCTTGATCGTGATGATGATCGTTCCGCTGATCGTCTTCACGGTCGCGCTGAGTTACGTCTGGCGCCGCTTCCGCTTGGTCCAGCACGGCCTGAACCCCGACCTGGTCGACCACGGAAAGTGCACCGAACACGACCGCGACCTGTACGAACTGCGCTACGGCCACAGATAACGCCGCCGCCCCCAGAAGTAACGCGCCGATCGACCACGCGCGAGGGCAGCCGACGCCCATCGACCGAAGCCTGACGCTCGGACGCGAGCCATAGGGGGGCCGCAAACACCCAGCGCCGCAGGCGCTGGAAAATGAACGCCATGACGGAATCGCAGAATGTAATCGCCACCGCAGATCTGGCCGACGAGATCGGCCCGGAGATCCGCAGCTGCGACACGCAGTTCATCCAGTTCGGCGGGCGGGCGGCATTCTCCGGACGCATCACCACGATCCGTTGCTTCCAGGACAATCTGCTGGTCAAGCAGACGCTCGGCGAGCCGGGCGACGGCAAGGTACTGGTGGTGGACGGCGGTGCGAGCGTGCACACGGCGCTGGTCGGCGACATCATCGCCGGGCGCGGCGTGGAGAACGGCTGGGCGGGCGTCATCGTCAACGGCGCCGTTCGCGACTCCGCCATCCTGCGCACCCTGAACATCGGCATCAAGGCGCTGGGCACCAACCCACGCAAGAGCACCCAGACCGGCAGCGGCGACCGCGATGTACCGGTCGAGTTCGGCGGGGTCACCTTCGTCCCCGGCGACATGCTCTACAGCGACCACGACGGCATCGTGGTACGCGCCGAGGATTGAGCCGGTGCGGCGGCGCGCCCGAATCCGCCCGTTCGCCGCGACCCGGCGGCGATCAGGCGGACACGATCGCCTTGTGACCGGCGAGCGCGACCACATCACCGATGTGCAGTTGCCGCCCGCGCCGCAGTTCCACCTCGTCGTTCACCCGCACCAATCCGGCGGCGATCACCGTCTTCGCCTCCGAACCCGAATCGATCAGGTTGGCCAGCTTCAGAAACTGGCCGAGCCGAATAACGTCGTCATCGATCGGTACTTCGACTGGTTCCGACATGGGGTAAATACTTACTACCCCATCCGAACTCGCCGAACACCGCCCCAGGTCCCCAGCGATCTCCGGGCAACTATGCCGCACTCCCGCTCCGCGCAGAAATCGGAACGTCTCGACCGTATGCAACGAATTCACACCGATTTGGTCGGCCGCTCCGCCCAGGTCAGCGCGGAATCACAAAAGTTCGTCGTCGAGCCTTCTCGGCGGCGAACACGCCGCGCTCGAGTCCGGACCGTACAAACACCGCACAAACACGCGCGCCGCAGGCTTGGCAAATCCGACACACTCACGTACACACTGGTTCCGTGACCTCCACGCAAGCCCAGCAACACCTCGACACCGCACCACCGGCGGATAAACCGACTCCGCCGGTTCCACACCGTGGTCATGGCCGACTTTCGGAAGTGCCGCATATCGCGGGTTTGACGCTCGGTGTATTCGCGGTGCTGTGCTTCCTGTGGAGCCTCTCGCCCGCGCTGCGTTTCCTGACCCAGGTGCCGCGCCGCTATATCGATACCTATTACTTCGACGCGCCGGACACGAACCTGATGTGGGCGCTGGTGGTCGGGCTGACGGCCGGCGCGATCACCAGCCGCAAACGGATCGCCTGGTGGTTGCTGATCGGCTATCTCGCGATCTACACGGTGGTCAACGCCATGGCCTTCGCCGAGCGCGGCAGTATTCACGCGCTGGTGGCGATGGTGGTGCACCTAGCCGTGATCGGCGTGCTCATCGCGGCATGGCCGGAGTTCTACACCAAGGTGCGCCGCGGCGCCGGGTGGAAAGCGCTCGGCGTGCTGGTCGGTGGACTGGCGATCGGCGCGCTGCTGGGGTGGGGACTCGTGGAAATGTTCCCCGGCAGTCTTCCGCCGGGCCTGCAGCGGCCTGGGTGGGCGATCTACCGGGTGACCGCGGCGGTGCTGGCGGACAACGAGCATTTCGACGGACATCCACGACCGTTCGTCAACTTCCTGCTCGGCCTGTTCGGCGCTGTCGCGCTGCTGGCCGCGGTGGTCATCCTGCTGCGCTCGCAGCGGGCGGCGAACGCGATGACCGGCACCGACGAGTCGGCGCTGCGCGGACTGCTGGAGCGCTCGGACGTGGAGGATTCGCTCGGCTACTTCGCCACCCGCCGGGACAAGGGGGTGGTGTTCGCGCCGAGCGGCAAGGCGGCGGTGACCTATCGGGTGGAACTGGGCGTCTCTCTGGCCAGTGGTGACCCGATCGGCATCCGCGAGGCATGGCCGCAGGCCATCGATGCCTGGCTGCGGGAGGCCGATCAGTTCGGTTGGGCGCCCGCGGTGATGGGCGCGAGCGAGGTCGGGGCGACGGCGTACCGGCGGGCGGGTCTTTCCGCGCTGCGCCTCGGTGACGAAGCCATTCTGGATACCAGGAACTTCTCGCTGGCCGGACCCGAGATGAAGCCGGTGCGTCAGGCCGCCAACCGGCTGCGCAAGCACGGTGTCGTGGTCCGCATCCGCAGGCATCGCGATATCCCCGCCGAAGAGTTCCGCAGGATCATCGCCCGCGCCGATGCCTGGCGCGACACCGAGACCGAGCGTGGGTTCTCCATGGCGCTGGGCAGGCTGGGCGATGCGCTGGACGGCGACTGCTTGCTGGTCGAGGCCGTCAATCCGCAGGACCGGGTGCTCGGCATGCTGTCGCTGGTGCCGTGGGGCCGCACCGGCGTCTCGCTGGAGCTGATGCGCCGCGACCCCGGGGGTCCCAACGGCGTGATGGAGCTGATGATCTCGCAGCTCGCGCTGCATTCCGAGCTGTACGGCATCACCAAGGTATCGCTGAACTTCGCGGTGTTCCGCTCGGTGTTCGAGGAGGGCGGCCGGATCGGAGCCGGTCCCGTGCTGCGCTTGTGGCGCGGCGTGCTGCTGTTCTTCTCCCGCTGGTGGCAGTTGGAGGCGCTGTATCGCTCGAATGTGAAGTATCAGCCGCACTGGGTGCCCCGGTTCTTCCTGTTCGAAGATCGCAGGCACCTCCCCCGCGTCGCGATGGCCAGCGCGCTGGCGGAGGGCTTCCTGCCCCGGTTCGGCAAGGAGCCGGACACCGCGATCCACACCGGCGAACATGTCGCGGTGCCCGCCACCGTGACGGGCCTGCACACCGACGGCAGCGCGCCGGATATCCCCGAGCACGAGAGTGCGGAGCAGTTGCCACGCAGACCTGAACAGGTTCGCGTGCGCATGGACAAACTGGCGCGGCTGACGGATTCCGGCATAGATCCCTATCCCGTCGCCTACCCGCCGACGCACACCGTCGCCGATGCGCGGCGTTCCCCGCGCGGCACCACGGTCCGGGTCTGCGGCAGGTTGCTGCGCATCCGCGACTACGGCGGCGTGATCTTCGCGGTGGTCCGCGACTGGACCGACGACATCCAACTCGTCATCGATCGCGACCGGGTCGGCGCCGCCCGAAGCGCCGAGTTCGGCGAGTTCTTCGATCTGGGCGACCTGATCGAGGTGAGCGGTCAGATCGGGGCCAGCAGGCGCGGTGAGCTGTCGCTGCTCGCGGCGGACTGGCGGATGCTGGGCAAATGCCTGCACCCGCTACCGGACAAGTGGAAGGGACTGGCCGATCCCGAGGCCAGGGTGCGGCAGCGCTACGTCGACATGGCGATCAACACCGAGATCCGCGAGGTGCTGGCCAAACGGAGCGCGGTGATGCGCTCGCTGCGGGACTCGCTGAACTCCCTGGGTTACCTGGAAGTGGAGACGCCGATCCTGCAACAGGTGCACGGCGGCGCCAACGCCACGCCGTTCCTCACCCACATCAACGCCTACGACCTCGACCTGTACCTGCGCATCGCCCCCGAGCTGTATCTGAAGCGGCTGTGCGTCGGCGGAATGGAGAAGGTGTTCGAGATCGGGCGCACCTTCCGCAACGAGGGCGTCGACTTCAGCCACAATCCCGAGTTCACCATTCTCGAGGCCTATGAGGCGCACAGCGACTACGAGCGCATGATGCACACCTGCCGACGGCTGATCCAGAACGCCGCGATCGCGGCCAACGGCGCCATGGTGGCCCTGCGGCCCCGTGGCGACGGGACCTTCGAGGAGGTGGACATCTCCGGCGAGTGGCGGGTGCGGACGGTGCACGGCGCGGTGTCGGAGGCGATCGGTACGGAGATCACACCCGAGACCCAGGTCGAGGAGTTGCGCCAACTGTGCGAAAAGGCCGAGGTGCCCTGTCAGCACGGCTGGGACGCCGGACAGGTGGTGCTGGAGATGTACGAGCACTTGGTCGAATCCCACACCCAGGAGCCGACTTTCTACATAAACTTCCCGACTTCGGTGTCCCCGTTGACCAGACAGCACCGCAGCATCCCGGGCGTGACCGAGCGCTGGGACCTGGTCGCCTGGGGTGTCGAACTCGGCACCGCCTATAGCGAACTCACCGATCCCGTGGAGCAGCGCCGCAGGCTCACCGAGCAGTCACTGCTCGCGGCCAACGGTGACCCCGAGGCGATGGAGCTCGACGAGGACTTCTTACAGGCGCTCGAGCACGCCATGCCGCCGACCGGCGGGCTCGGCATGGGCGTGGACCGGATCGTCATGCTGATCACCGGACGCAGCATCCGCGAGACACTGCCGTTCCCCTTGGTGAAACCACGCTGACCGAGCCTTCGTCCTGGAAGGATCCTCATCGAACGAATCGGACCGCTACCCTTGGAGATTCGGCCCCGGGAGGAGGCCGCGACACCGAAGGGGTTCGGATATGTACCTTGATCTGCTGACGAACGCGAGTCTGCTGGACCACACCGTATGGGCCAGCCCCGACACCTGGAACTCCGCGCTCGAGTTGGCCGCCAAAAAGAAGAAGAGCAGGGGCGGCGGCGGGCTGATCATCGGCGCACTCTGCTGCCTGCTGGTGGTCGCCCTGATCATCGGCGGCATCTACCTGCTGACCAAGCGCAGGAAGAACAACTAACGGCAGACACCGACGGCCCGGCTTCTCGATACGAACCGGGCCGTCGTCGCTGTGGTCTCAGGCGCGGTCGGATGCCGATTCCGTCGCCACTGGCGGCTCTTGGCCGTGGTCGGCCAACCGAGCCGAACCGACCTTTCTACAACCGATCGATCTCGGTGAGATCGATATCCAGATCGAACGGCACGGTCAGCTTCAGGCGATCGTGGTGAATTCCGGTAAGCGCGTACGTCTTCGTGGCCGGATCCAGTTCGTACACGTAGACGACGGGGCGGCCATCCACGTTCTCCACTCGCCAGAAGTGAGCGATGCCCGCGCGGGCATAGAGTTGCGGCTTCCGCTCGCGATCCCGGGTGCGGGATTCCGCCGACACCACCTCGACTGCCAAGACGACGTCATCGGCGAGATAGGAGGTGAGTTCGGGACCGCCGTCACGGTCGGCGTGGATGACGACCAGGTCGGGTTCCGGACGTTGGTCCCGCCCGAGCGTCACTGTCATTTCCCGCCGCACCCGAAGGTGCGCCGGGGCGAAATGGCGGAGCACGGAGTCGAGCAGCGTGATCACCAACATATGGAACTTCGCCTGCGGACTTACGAAGACGAGACTCCCGTCGATCAGCTCGGTGTGCGGGGGAAGGTCTGGCAGGCGATCGAGATCCTCGGCGACGAACCCGCCCGGCGGCGGGCGCAGCCACTGCGGAAACGGCTCGACGGTCATGGTTCGAGTATGTCACCCCTGGTGGGCCGGACGAAGGGTCGATGGGGCCGGATGGAGTGGGCCAAGGGTATGCGGCAGAGTGGGGTGGGTGCAGTTGATTCTCGTTCGCCATGCCCAGCCGGTCCGGATGCTGACTTCGGGTGGGCCCGCCGATCCGGAGTTGGCCCCGGTAGGGCTGGAGCAGGCCGAGCGGGTGCCCGCGGCTCTCGGCCATCACCGGATCTCCCGGGTGGTGAGCAGCCCGCAGCGCCGGGCTCGGGAGACGGCGGCGCCGACCGCCACGAAACTGGGGCTCGGTGTCGATGTCGTCGACGACCTCGCCGAATACGATCGCGATCTACCGGCCTACATTCCCATCGAGGACGCGAAGGTCGAATTCCGCGACGCCTATGACCGGATCAAGGCCGGGCATCTTCCGGTGCAGGTGGACGGTGCGGCATTCAAGGCCAGGGTGTACGCCGCGGTCGCCGATATCGTCGCGGCCACCGATCCGGCCGACACTGTCGTCGCGTTCGCGCACGGCGGTGTGATCAACGTGCTGCTGCAAGAGGTCCTCGAGCTGGAGAGGCCGCTGACCTTCCCCATCGACTACTGCTCGATCACCCGCATCCTGTTCTCCCGCACGGGGCGCCGCACGGCCGCCACCGTCAACGAGAACGGGCACGTCTGGGACCTGTTGCCCCGCAATATCGCCTCGAGCTGAGCACTCACGAGGATTGCCAGGCCGACCGCACCGGTGTCCCAGTCACGGGAGGGCCCTACGTTTTCGGTGCCTGCTCAGACCATGCCGGCGATCCGCTGATCGCCACGCCCTGAGTTATTCACAGCCGATTGCCAGGCCCGTCGCACCGATGTCCCAGTGACCGAACCTTCGATAGGACCGGTGAGCCGCTGCCGAACGGCGACTCACGGTTCGAGAGAAAGGAATTCCGTGTCGCTCTCCAAAACCGCTACGCCGCTGCGGCGTCTGGCCGGGGTCGCCGCGGCCGGTGCGCTGATCACCGTCCCCCTCGCGGCCCTCGCGGCGACCGCGTCCGCCGAAACCACCGCCGACCAGGCGCAGATCCAGCTAGTGGACGCGCCGCAGCAGGGCACCGACATCGACGGCGGCCCTCGTCATTTCGAACGTTTCGAACGGCACGACGGGCCGGACAACGGGCCTCGTCTTTTCGAACATTTCGAACGGCACGACGGCCCGGACTGTGGGCCGGACAACGGCCCGTGGCGGGATGGCCCGCGGCAGAAGCACTTCTTCCATGTGCTTCCGCCCACCGGGTCCAGCTAGACCCTCCGGCCGCATCGAAAAGGGCCCACTTCCGAGTTCGGAGGTGGGCCCTGTGGTTTCGGTGCCAGGTCAGGCCATGCCCGCGATCCAGTTGTGCATCCAGGAGATGGCCGTCTGGCCGCCACCCACCGGGTAGCTGCCGTACAGGGTGTGCGCCTGCGACTTGTAGAAACGCTCCAGGTCCTTGACTCGCTGCTCGTTGGCCGAGTCGGTCAGCTGCGCCTGCAGGACCGGGACACCGCCCGAACTCATCAGATCGCCGAAGATGTTGCCCGCCTCGATCTGGTAGCGCCACATGTTGGCCGGATTGGCGTCCGACGCCTGGGCGAGGAAACCGGCGAACCGTGTGACGAAGTCCTCGGTCGCGGTGGCGCAGTAGAGGTCGTCGAGCGCGCAGATGGTGCGGGTGCGGTCACTGATCCAGCCGAAGCCGCCGACACGGGGACCACCGGCGCCCGCTCCCGGCGCGACCGGGCCGACCTGGATGTCGGTGGGCGAACGACGCGGATCGGAGATCAGGCCCACGCCGGCGATGCGGTCGGGCGGCACGACACCGAGGCCGGTGCCGATCTCGGCGGCGAGGTCACCGGCGGCGTCCGCGCCCTGGCTGTAGCCGACCAGCGCGATCTTGGTCGCACCGCACTGCTGCGCCATGTTCGCGATCAGGCCACGCGCGTTGTCGACCGCTTCTTTCTTGGAGTTGCCGTAAACCTCGCCCTCCCAGGGGAAGGCGGTCGCGGCGTAGGTCACGTAATCGACCTCCGCGGAGGACGGCAGGCCACGGGTGACGCCGGACAGCATGCCCGGCTGCGGGTTCTTTTCGTGCCCGGTCTCCCAGGTACCCGGGATCGCCACCACGTACAGGCTCGGGCAGCCGGGGGCGGCGTTCACCGAACCGCTACCGAGAACCAATCCGGACATCACGGTCGCGGACGCACCCAGAGCCGCGACGACCTTCTTCCACTGCATACCGCTCCAAACCTCGCCCTCGTCGACTTCCCGCCGAGTTGCCGCGTCAATGCTGAACGCACTGGATGTCGTTCCAGTGCACGCCGGGTGAACAGAAGTCACCCGACCGGATGAGGTGCGCTCATAACCACATCCCAAGATCAGCAGTACGCCGGAGATCACAATAAGGCCACGCCCGCCGCAATGCCATTCGAACCCCGCAGTGTGTCGGATTTCCATGGCCGGGGCGACTCGAAGCCGGGAAATCGCACGCGAAAAGGCGCCTGTGGACGAGTTGTCCACAGGCGCCTTTCGTTTCCGCTCCGGTAAGAGAGGGGACCTAGCGCTGAGCCACCATGGTGGGGGTGATCGGCGCCGGGAGGGCGGTCTCGCCTTCCAGGTACCGGTCCACGCCCGCGGCCGCGGCGCGGCCTTCGGCGATGGCCCAGACGATGAGCGACTGGCCGCGGCCCATGTCACCCGCGACGAAGACGCCGGGAACGTTGGTCGCCCAGTTCTTGTCGCGCTGCACGTTGCCGCGCTGGTCGTAGCCGACGCCGAGATCGCTGAGCAGGCCCGGCTTCTCGGGACCGACGAAGCCCATGGCCAGCAGCACCAGGTCGGCCTCGAGCGTGAAGTCGGTGCCCTCCACCTTCTCGAACCGGCCGTTGACCATCTTGACCTCGTGCGCCTCCAGGCCGGTCACCTTGCCGTCCGCGCCGACGAAGCGCTCGGTGTTCACCGAGAACACGCGCTCGCCGCCCTCCTCGTGCGCCGAGGAGACCCGGTACATCAGCGGGTAGGTCGGCCACGGGGTGGACGCGGCCCGCTCCTCCGGGGGACGCGGCATGATCTCGAACTGGTGGATGCTCGCCGCGCCCTGCCGGTGCGAGGTGCCGAGGCAGTCGGCGCCGGTGTCGCCACCGCCGATGATGACGACCTTCTTGTCCTTCGCGTGGATGGGCGGCAGGCCCGCTTCGTCGGTGACGTCGTCGCCGAGCTGCACCCGGTTGGCCCAGGGCAGGAACTCCATGGCCTGGTGGATGCCGTCCAGATCGCGGCCCGGGATCGGCAGGTCACGCGCCAGCGTGGCGCCGCCGGCCAGCACGATCGCGTCGTACTGCTCGCGCAACTGCTCGGCGGTGATGTCGACGCCCACGTTCACACCGGTCTTGAAGATGGTGCCCTCGGCCTCCATCTGCGCGAGACGGCGATCGATGAAGCGCTTCTCCATCTTGAATTCCGGGATGCCGTAGCGCAGCAGACCGCCGATGCGGTCGGCCCGCTCGAACACGGTCACGGTGTGCCCGGCGCGGGTCAGCTGCTGCGCCGCGGCCAGACCGGCCGGACCGGAACCGACGACGGCGACCTTCTTGCCGGTGAGGCGGGTCGGGTAGACCGGGGTCACCCAGCCCTCGTCGAAGGCGTTCTCGATGATCTCGACCTCGACCTGCTTGATCGTGACCGGATCCTGGTTGATGCCGAGCACGCAGGACGCCTCACACGGCGCGGGACACAACCGCCCGGTGAACTCCGGGAAGTTGTTGGTCGCGTGCAGCCGGTCGATGCCTTCGCGCCAGCGGTCCTTGTAGACCAGGTCGTTCCACTCGGGGATCAGGTTCCCCAGCGGACAGCCGTTGTGGCAGAACGGGATACCGCAGTCCATGCACCGGCTGGCCTGGGTCTGCAAGGTCTGGTGGGAGAAGTTCTCCTCGTAGACCTCTTTCCAGTCCATCAGGCGCAGCGGCACCGGGCGCCGCTTGGGCAGTTCCCGTGCGGTGTGCTTCAGAAAACCCTGGGGGTCAGCCACGAGCGGCCTCCATAATCGCTTCGTCCACGTCCTTGCCGCTCTTCTCAGCTTCGGAGATGGCGAGCAAAACCTTCTTGTATTCGCGCGGCATGACCTTCACGAAATGGTTCACCTGCTGCGACCAGTCGCTCAGAATGCGCTCGGCCACCGGGGAACCGGTCTGGTCACGGTGCTGGGTGATGATGTCGTGCAGCCAGGTGAAATCGTCACCGGCCAGCTGCTCGACGGCGTCGGCCTGCTCGGGGTTGAGCTTGGACGCGAAGGTGCCGTTCGGGTCGAAGACGAACGCCACACCGCCGGACATACCGGCGCCGAAGTTGCGTCCGGTCTCACCCAGGATGACCACCCGGCCGCCGGTCATGTACTCGCAGCCGTGGTCGCCCACGCCCTCGACCACCGCGGTGGCGCCGGAGTTGCGCACGGCGAACCGCTCGCCGACCACACCGCTGAGGAAGACCTGGCCGCTGGTGGCGCCGAACAGGATCACGTTGCCCGCGATGATGTTCTGCTCGGCGACGAACTCGCCGGGCGCGTTCAGCGACGGGCGCACCACCAGGCGGCCGCCGGAAAGACCCTTGCCGACATAGTCGTTCGCGTCACCCTGCACGCGCAGCGTGATGCCGGCGGGCACGAAGGCGCCGAAGCTGTTGCCCGCCGACCCGGTGAAGGTGATGTCGATGGTGTCGTCGGGCAGGCCCGCGCCACCGTAGAGCTTGGTCACCTCGTGGCCGAGCATGGTGCCGACGGTGCGGTTCACGTTCGTGATCTTGGTCTCGAACTTCACCGCCTGACCGCGCTCGAGCGCGTCGCGGCTCTGCACGATCAGCTGCTGGTCCAGCGCCTTGTCCAGGCCGTGGTCCTGCGCCTTGGTGCAGCGGCGGTCCTGGTACATGAACGCCGTCTCGACGTCGTCCAGGATCGGCGAGAGGTCCAGCTTGCTGGCCTTCCAGTGCTGCTTGGCGCGCGAGGTGTCGAGCAGGTCCACCCGGCCGATCGCCTCGTCCAGCGAGCGGAAGCCCAACTGCGCCAGCAGTTCCCTGACCTCTTCCGCGATGAACCGGAAGAAGTTCTCGACGAATTCCGGCTTGCCGGTGAACCGCTCGCGCAGCACCGGGTTCTGCGTCGCGACGCCGACCGGGCAGGTGTCCAGGTGGCAGACGCGCATCATGATGCAGCCCGACACCACCAGCGGTGCGGTGGCGAAGCCGTACTCCTCGGCGCCGAGCAGCGCGGCGATCATCACATCGCGGCCGGTCTTCATCTGGCCGTCGACCTGCACGACGATGCGGTCACGCAGCCCGTTGAGCAGCAGCGTCTGCTGGGTCTCGGTCAAGCCGAGTTCCCAGGGGCCGCCCGCGTGCTTCAGCGAGGTCAGCGGCGAAGCACCGGTGCCGCCGTCGTGGCCCGAGATCAGCACGACATCGGCGTGCGCCTTGGAGACGCCCGCCGCGACGGTGCCGACGCCCGGCTCGGCGACCAGCTTCACGTGGATGCGCGCCTGCGGGTTCGCGTTCTTCAGGTCGTGGATCAGCTGCGCCAGATCCTCGATCGAGTAGATGTCGTGGTGCGGCGGCGGCGAGATCAGGCCGACGCCCGGCGTCGAGTGCCGCACCTCGGCGACCCACGGGTACACCTTGTGCGCCGGAAGCTGGCCGCCCTCACCGGGCTTCGCGCCCTGCGCCATCTTGATCTGGATGTCGGTGCAGTTGGTCAGGTAGTGCGCGGTCACGCCGAAGCGGCCGGAGGCCACCTGCTTGATCGCGCTGCGCCGCCAGTCGCCGTTCTCCTCCGGCTCGAAGCGCGCGGGGGACTCGCCGCCCTCGCCCGAGTTCGACCGGCCGCCGAGACGGTTCATCGCGATCGCCAGGGTTTCGTGCGCCTCCGCCGAGATGGAGCCGTAGCTCATCGCGCCGGTGGAGAACCGCTTCACGATCGCCGATACCGGCTCGACCTCGTCGATGGAGATCGGGGAACGCGCGTTGTGCTTGAACTTGAACAGACCGCGCAGCGATGCCAGCCGCTCGGACTGGTCGTCGACCAGCTTGGTGTACTCCTTGAAGATCGAGTACTGGCCGGACCGGGTGGCGTGCTGCAGTTTGAACACCGTGTCCGGGTTGAACAGGTGGTATTCGCCCTCGCGCCGCCACTGGTACTCGCCGCCGACCTCGAGCTCGCGGTGCGCGCGCTCGTTGCGGTTCTCCAGGAACGCGATGCGGTGCCGCTGCGCGACGTCGTCGGCGATCTCGTCCAGGCCGATGCCGTCCAAGTGCGAGCGCAGGCCGGTGAAGTACTCGTCCACCAGGTCCTGCGACAGGCCGATCACCTGGAACAGCTGGGCGCCGTTGTAGGAGGCCAGCGTGGAGATGCCCATCTTGGACATCACCTTCAGCACACCCTTGCCCGCGGCCTTGTTGTAGTTCGCGACCGCCTTGCGGTAGTCGGCGGCCAGGTCGCCGGTGCTGCCCGGTACCTCGAGCGCGCCGCGCTCGAGCATGTCCTCGATGCTCTCGAAGGCCATGTAGGGGTTGATCGCGGCGGCGCCGAAGCCGACCAGGGTGGCCATGTGGTGCACCTCGCGGGCGTCACCGGCCTCCACGACCAGGCCGACCTTGGTACGGGTGCGCTCGCGCACCAGGTGGTGGTGCACCGACGAGGTCAGCAGCAGCGAAGGGATCGGCGCCAGCTTCTCGTTGGACTCGCGGTCGGACAGCACGATGATCCGCGCGCCGCCGTCGATGGCGGCCGACACCTGGGTGTTGATCGCCTCCAGCGCCCTGCGCAGGCCCTTGCCGCCCTTCTTCACGGGGTACAGGCCGCGCACGACCACCGAGCGCAGCTCGGGGTGCGATCCGTCGTCGTTGATGTGCACGAGCTTGGCCAGCTCGTCGTTGTCCAGGATCGGCTGCTCGAGCGCGATCATGTTGCAGGACTCCGGTCCCGGGTGCAGCAGGTCGGCCTCCGGGCCGATGTTGCGCTTGAGGCTGGTGACCACCTCTTCCCGGATCGCGTCCAGCGGCGGGTTGGTGACCTGCGCGAACAGCTGGGAGAAGTAGTCGAACAGCAGGCGCGGACGGGCCGAGAGCACCGCGATCGGGGTGTCGGTGCCCATCGAGCCGAGCGCTTCGCCTCCGGTCTTGGCCATCGGCGAGATCAGCAGGTTGAGCTCCTCGGTGGTGTATCCGAAGATCTGCTGGCGGATCAGCACGCGGTCGTGCGACATGTGCACGTGCGGGCGGTCGGGCAGGTCGGCCAGGCGGGAGACGCCCGCGTCCAGCCACTCCTGGTAGGGCTGCTCGGCGGCGAGCAGGGACTTGACCTCTTCGTCACCGACGATGCGGCCCTGGGCGGTGTCGACCAGGAACATGCGGCCCGGCTGCAAGCGCGCCTTCTTGACCACCTTGGACGGGTCGATGTCCAGGACGCCGACCTCGGAGGCCATCACGACCAGGCCGTCGTCGGTCACCCAGATGCGGCTCGGCCGCAGGCCGTTGCGGTCGAGCACGGCGCCGACGACGGTGCCGTCGGTGAAGCACACCGACGCGGGGCCGTCCCACGGCTCCATCAGCATCGAGTGGTACTCATAGAAGGCCCGCTGCTGCGGATTCATGTTCTCGTTGCGTTCCCAGGCCTCGGGAATCATCATCAGCACGGCGTGGGGCAAGCTGCGGCCGCCGAGGTGCAGCAGTTCCAGCACCTCGTCGAACCGGGCGGTGTCGCTCGCCCCCGGGGTACAGACGGGGAAGATCTTCTCCAGCCGGTTCTTGCCCGCCGAGTCGACGCCGAAGACGTCGCTGCGCAGCAGCGCCTCGCGGGCGCGCATCCAGTTCTCGTTGCCGGTGACGGTGTTGATCTCACCGTTGTGCGCCACCCGGCGGAACGGGTGCGCCAGCGGCCAGGACGGGAAGGTGTTGGTGGAGAACCGGGAGTGCACGATTCCGAGGGCGCTCTCCACCCGGGAGTCCTGCAGATCCAGGTAGAACGCGCGCAGCTGCGGCGTGGTGAACATGCCCTTGTAGACGAAGGTCTGCCCCGACAGGCTCGGGAAGTAGACCGACTCCCTGCCGACCGCACCCTCACCGGCTCCGGCCGACCCCAGCTCACGCTCGACGCGCTTGCGCACCACGTAGGCGCGACGCTCCAGATCCATATCCGACAGCGGATCGGAGGCGTTCTTCGGCGATGCGATGAAGATCTGCCGGAAGCTCGGCATGGCGTCGCGCGCCAGCGCGCCCAGCGACGACTCGTCGATCGGCACCTCGCGCCAGCCGAGGACGTCGAGGCCCTCTTCCTTGACGATCTTCTCCACGCCGTAGGCAGCGCGCGCGGCTTCGCGGCGGGCCTGCGGCAGGAAGGCGATACCGGTGGCGTAGGAACCCTCCGGCGGCAACTCGAAGTCCACGATGGCGCGGAAGAAGCGGTCCGGGACCTGGATCAGGATGCCCGCACCGTCGCCGCTGTTGGGCTCGGCGCCCGCGGCGCCACGGTGCTCCAGGTTCAACAGAGCCGTAATAGCCTTGTCGACGATGTCGCGGCTGCGGCGGCCGTGCATGTCGACGACGAATGCGACGCCGCAGGCGTCGTGCTCGTTCGCCGGGTCGTAGAGCCCGATGGGTCCAGGTGACCGGTGGCCAGGAAGTTGCGTCATGCCTCTGCCTTCAGGAAAGTCGGCCTTCGAAGAAAACGGCCTTTCGTCGAACGCCTCCGTACAAGACTGCGCCCGTACGTTCCGAAGCCAGCCGCGCTGATGGTCTTCGGCGTGCAGTCAGGTCTGCAGTTTTTTCCACCCGCTTCTGTGACGTAGTGGGTGCCCTTCGGTAACGGATCCCTAACAAGATCCTTACCTCCGAGCGGGTGCTCGACCGCTACGCTGAGCACCTGGCTAGGGCTGCCCGAGCGGGCGAGGTAGCCGAACGTTCTGTGTTCGGCGTAAGAGCAAACGATAAGTCAGGTCCAGGGCCCAACCAACTTAGGTTGCGCTAATAACCAGGTTTAGCTGGGCTTCTGCATTAGGTCCTCCACGTGTGCGCGCCGTCCAGTGTAAAGCAGCGAGCGCCATGCGATCGATCCCCATGGCACCCGGTGCCAGCTGGGAAAACCGACGCGCGACACCTACCCGAGACCTTCCTCACAAGACCCGGAAACCGCCCTCACCTGCGTCGAAATGGATTTCCCCCGCTGGACGCCCGGCAAACCAAGTGGCGGCGGCTAACTCGGCGCTGTGACCGATGAGAGATTTCCGACAGCTGCGTGACAAGCAATGAATATGATCCGACCGTCCGGACTCTTTTGCCCACTGTGGGGTTCAGCACATATCCAGCAAATATCAAGAAGTGGTGTTGGACACATCTTTCCGCGCGAGGTCGCCCGGCGGGCCCGGCCGCGGCCTACGCCGCGCAGAGCGACACGGCGGCCCGCACCAGCGCCGCTCGGTGCAGGACATCGGCGCGGTCCGCGACGACCACGCCGAAGACGCTGCGCGCCAACTGTTCCGCGCAATCCGGCGCGGTCAGCTCCGCTCGGTGCCCGGCGAGCTGATCGAGGATCTCGACGTTCACCCGGTCGATGACCGGGCGCACCGAGTCGAGTCCCACCGGCGCGGTGGGCGCCGCGGCCGGGTCGAAGCGCCACCTCGTCATCAGCCCCCGCTGCACCGTCTTACTGGCCTCGATCTGCCCGAGGAAAACCTGCCGCACCCAGTTCTCCGACAGCTCACGGTCGTGGCCGAGCCGGATCATGACCTCGTAGACCTCCGCCTCACGGACCGGATCGTCGATGGTCGGCTCGATGCCGGGCTCACCCGCGGTCGACCACTTCGCGGCGGCCACCGCGTCGGCGGTGTCCAAGCGCTCGACCACGAGGGCGACCAGCCGGTCGAGCGACCGGTCGGCCGGAGCGGCCCCCGCGCTGACCGGCCACGTCAGCAGCGCCGCCGCCAAGAGCGTCAACCAGACTCCGCGCACGTTGTGACCTCCTGGAATCGCCCACCCCGGATACGAAGCACCGGATGATCTGTGAGCCTTACCACATCCGACCGTCCCTGCTCGCTGCGAACCGGGCGAGCCTGTCACGCTGTCACAACGAATCCGTGACAGTTTCGTCGCGCCCGTGAAAGCGCCTGGGACGTAGAGGATGTGCATTCCGATGACCGTCACCGGCTTGTTCACCTGGCTCGGCGGCGGCCGGACCAGCGCGATCAGCGATCGTCACGAGCGTGCCGGATACGCCGTCACCGGTGCTGTGGTGCTGTTGTTCGCCACGATCTCCGGTGTGGTCGCCGCCCTGGCCGCGGCCTCGGCGTGGCCGTGGTCGGCCGCGCTGGCCTCGGGCATCGTGGTCGCCGCGCTCACCGGCGCGCTCGCCAGGGCACTGGCGACCGCGCGGCCGAGCGGCGGACCGGATCGGCTCGGGCTGGTCGCGCGCATCGCGGTCGCCGTGCTGGCCGGTGGGCTACTCGCGGAACTGGCCGCGATCGTGCTGTTCAGCGGGTCCGTCGACCGGGTGCTGGCGGAGAAGGCGCAGCGCTCGCTCGATTCCGCGCCGCGGGTCGTCGCGGCGCAGGCGGAACTGGACCGGGCGAAAGCCGACCGGGCCGCGCTCGAACAGGCGATCGCGATGGCCCAGAACGATATCGACCACGCCCTGGTGATCGCACGCTGCGAATTCAATCCGACCCCGGAGTGCCCGCGGACCAGGATCACCGGCGTGCCGGGCCGTGGGCCGGAAGCGCAGACGGCCAACGCCATGCTCGACGACGCCCGCAAGCATCTCGCCACCGCGCAGGACCGAGTGGACGCGGCCGATCGCCGGATCGACGCCGACCAGGCCGCCCTGTCGGCCGCGCGCACCGCCGCCTTCGACGACGCCGACCGTGGGCTCGGCGCGCGCTGGCAGGCGATGAACGACTACACCGTGCACGACGCGCTGCCGCTGCGCATTCTCACCATCCTGGCGTTCGTCGCCTTCGCGCTGCTGCCGCTGGTGCTGCGCTGGTGGCGTGGCGAGACCTCGTTCGACCGGCACAACGCGGCGCGCACCGTGCACGACCGCGCCGAGCGGGAAGCCGACGCGGTGATCGCGGTCAAACAGGCCGAGGTACGCGCCGAGGCCGAGACCCTGCGCGCCGAGCAGCAGCTCACCGCCGCTCGTCTCGCCGTCGAGGCGGACACCGCCATCGATCGGGAACGGCAGCGCACCCGCATCATCGCGGCCATCGGCGGCATCGAGATCGGCATCACCGAGCCGCCGCGCCGCCCCGAACTTCCCGCCGCCACGGCGGACGACCGAAAGGACAGCGCCATGCCCGACGAGGCGACGCCGAACCTACCCGCGCCCACCGGCGTGCACCCGCAGGTGCCCGCCGTCGCATCCGCACCGGCAGCGCCGAGTGGCGGCGGTCTCGAGCTGCCGCTGATCGGCACGGTCCCGTTCACCGACACCGCGGCGCGTTTCATCCGGCCGCTCGTTCCATCCTTCGTCGCCAACGCGATCGATACGGCCACGCATCCGTTGCGCACGGCGCGGCAGGCGTTCGAGGAGGTCGAGGAGATCACCTTCACGCTGCGGCGCACCCGCAAGGTCACCGTCGACGGCCAGACCTCGCATCCGCAGGCGGTCGGCTACCAGTTGCCGCCCGGCGCGCCCGAGATCGCGCATGCCCAGCACATCGCCGCCACCGTCGTGGACGCCGCGTACTCCGCGCCGCACGCCCCGCGCTATTCCTCGCTTCCGCCCACCGGCGCAGCCGGCTACGGTCTGCCCACCGGCGCCCACCGCGACGAACTGCCGGGCCACCACCGCCCCGAACTCCCCGAGCCCGGCCGCCGCGAACTGCCGCCGGGTCGCTGACCGCACCACTGCCACCCACGGCCCACCCGGCGCCGGATCCGGCCGAGTGCGGCCTACGGCGCTGGGGCGCTCCGCGGCTTACGCTGCACCCATGCAACACAGGGAGGTGACGCTCGCCGCGGCGCCGTGGGGGTCGCGATTGCTCGGGTCCGCCGAGGAGTCGTCGGGGCTACGACGCATTCGCGTCCAACTGTTGCTCACCGTGCCCACGCTGTTGGGCAATCTGACGGGCATGGTCGTGTCGATCGTCCTGGTCGGCTTCGTCTTGCCGGGCCCGTCGGTGTTCACCCGGGATCTCCTGCTGCTCGACGTGCTCGCCGCACCGCTGTACGCGACCTGCGCGCTGTTGCTCGGCCTGTGGTGGGGCACCACCCGCGAATTGCGCGCGCTGCGGTGGGCCACCGATCCGGACCGCGTGCCGACCGAGGAGGAGATGGCCGCGGCCACGGCGGTGCCGCGCAGGCTGGTGCGCGACCAAGCGCTGCTGTGGTTCGGCGGGCTCGTGTTGCTGACCACGCTGTACGGGCTGGCCGAACCGCAACTGATCCCGAAGGTGGCCTTCGGCATCGCGATCAGCGCCATCGTGGTGTGCGCGAACAGCTACCTGATCATCGAGTTCGCGCTGCGGCCCGTCACCGCCCGGGTGCTGGAAGCCGCGGATTCCGGTCGGCGCCGCGGCATCGGCGTCTTCGGACGCTCGCTCGTCGTCTGGGTGGTCGGCTCCGGCGTGCCGGTGGCCGGAATGATGGTGCTCGCGGTGCTGGCGCTCACGATGGATGACGTCACCAAGGCGCGACTGGCGGTCTGCGTGCTGTCGCTCGGCGGCGCGACACTGGTCTTCGGTCTCCTGCTGATGACGCAGACCTTGGCCGCGACCGTCGCGCCCATCCTCGGCGTGCGCCGCGCGATGCGTCAGGTGGAGGACGGCGATCTCGATGTCGCGCTGGCCGTTTACGACGGCACCGAGCTGGGTGAGCTGCAGAGCGGTTTCAACCACATGGTGGAGGGACTGCGCGAGCGCGAGCAGATCAGGGACCTGTTCGGCAGGCATGTCGGCCGTGAGGTCGCCGCGGCCGCGTTGGCGGGCGACCCGGCGCTCGGCGGTGTGGAGACCGACGCCGCGGCCCTGTTCATCGACATCGTCGGCTCGACGACCATGGCCGCGACCATTCCCGCGCCGGAGATGGT
Source organism: Nocardia sp. NPDC051929 (assembly GCF_044548645.1). Classification (NCBI taxonomy): domain Bacteria; kingdom Bacillati; phylum Actinomycetota; class Actinomycetes; order Mycobacteriales; family Nocardiaceae; genus Nocardia; species Nocardia sp. NPDC051929. Next base: position 197,088 of record NZ_JBIUCG010000013.1, read on the forward strand.
CGCCATTCTCAATCGGTTCTTCGGCATCGTGGTCGACGAGGTGGAACACCACGGCGGGCTGGTCAACAAGTTCGAGGGTGACGCGGCCCTGGCCGTCTTCGGCACGCCCGCTCCGCTGGCCGACGCCCCGGGCGCGGCGCTGGCCACCGCCCGCGCGATCCTGGCTCGGCTCGACAGCACCGCGACCGATTTCGTCGCGGCCATCGGCGTGGCCGCGGGCCGGGTGGTCGCGGGCAATGTCGGCGCGCATCAGCGCTACGAGTTCACCGTCATCGGCGACGCCGTCAACGAAGCGGCTCGCCTGTGCGAACTCGCCAAGCAGCAGGGCCTACTGCTCGCCTCCGGCGCAACCGTCGCGGCGTCCGCCGAGTCCGAAGCCGGACACTGGCGGCTCGGTGAATCCGTCACCCTTCGCGGCCGCCTCGCGCCGACCCGGCTCGCCCGCCCGGCCTGACGCTCCTCGCTACCGCCCGCTGTTCGCGCGCCCCGACTCCACACTCGATCGCCGGACACGGCCCGACCTTGCATCGGGACGAGCTGAGCTGCGGCCGGCGCCACCACCGAGGCCGGATCCACCTTCTGCCGGGGTCAGGCGCGGGTCTTGGCAAGATTTTCGACGATCTCGGCGGTGCAACCGGTTTCGCCGAGGAGGGGGAAGATCCGTTCGATGCTGTTGCGGTGCGCCTCCACGTTCAGATCGGCCATGGCGTCCGTCGCGAGCGTGACGTGGTAGCCGTGTTCGAAGGCGGCGCGAGCGGTCGACTCCACGCCGATGCTGGTGGTGAGCCCGGCCAGCACGATCTGTGTGACGCGGCGGCGGCGCAGTTGCAGATCGAGGTCGGTTCCGTGGAAGGCACCCCAAGTGCGCTTGGTCACCGTGATGTCGTCAGGGTGACCGGCGAGGTCGTCGACGATGACATCCCAGCCGTCGGGCAATGAACCTGGTGGGCTCGAGATGTCGCTGCGACCTGGAGCGGCATCCGCTCCGTCCGCACGGGCCGTCACCCGCACCAGGACGACCGGGGCGCTGTGCTCGTGGAAAGCACGGGCCAGCTCGACCGCCCGGGCGACCACTTCTCGACCGGTATAGGGGACGGTCGGCGCGTCGATGAGGGCGTTCTGCAAGTCGACGAGGACCAGCGCGCTGGACGGGTCGAGTGCGGTGACAGTCATGAATTTTGCCTGGCTTCCTGCGAAACGCTTGCCGTTTGTGGTTGAAGGGTTGTCGCCACCGCAAGGTCGGGTGCAGGTGCGGATTCCTGGCGACGGGGTAGCAGCAGCGGGCTGACGAGGATCAGCAGTCCCGCGACCGTGATAGCCGTGCGCGGGCTGGTCACGTCGGCGAGCAGTCCGCCGAGCGCGCTGAGCACTGCGATGGAAGCGCTGCTGCTGATCGACCAGGCCGACAGGGTGCGGGCGACGCGGTCTTCGGGTGTGTGCTCGAGTCGATAGGTGGCCAGTACCGGGTTGTACAGGCTCATGCTGATGATGATCGCGAGCTCGACAGCGATCACCGTCGCGAGGCCTGCGACACCGGGCTGGACGAACGCGAGGCCGATCAGCCAGATCGCGCGCAGCGTGCCGACGGTGCGCAGGACCCGGTGCCTGCCGTATCGCTCCACGACACGGCCGGCAAGGCGTGAGCCGATGAGTCCGCCGACGCAGGGGGCGGCGAAGGCGAGGCCGTACTGCCAGGGTGGGAATCCGAGCTCGCGGAGCAGCAGTACGGCCAGGAGCGGCTCGGTGGCCATGATCAGTCCGCCCACGAGCAGCTGGTTGAGGTAAAGCGCCCGTAATCCCGGATGAGCCAGCAGGTACCGCCAGCCTTCGAGCAACTCACCGGCCCGCAGCCGGGGCTTGCCGGTCCGCCGCGGAGGTTCTTCCCTGCCGCGAATCGCCATGACCGCCAGCGCGGAGAGCAGGTAACTCAGCGCGTCGGCCACCACGGTGGTGACCGGCCCGAACAAACCGATCGCCGCTCCGCCCAGCGGCGGCCCTACGGCGGTGGAACTCCACGTCGTCGACTCGAATCGCGCGTTGGCCACGAGCAGGTCCTCGGGCCGCACAAGCGCTTTGAGATAGGCGCCGCTCGCCGCGTTGAAGGCGATCTTGGCCGCGGCGACCACGGCCGAGACGACCAGCAGCTGGACGAAACCGAGTCGGCCGAAGGCATAGGCGAGCGGGATCGTCATCATGACCGCGAACCGGGTGAGGTCCATCGCGATCATCACCGGTCGCTTGCGGCGATATTCCACCCACGGCCCGAGCGGCAACGCGATCAGCGCGCCCACCGCCGGCCCCACCGCCGACAGCGCGGACACTTGTCCGGGGCCTGCGTGCAGCACCAGCACGGCGATCAGCGGCAACGCACCGAACCCAAGACCCGACCCGTAGGCGCTGACCGCGTAGGCCGCCCACAACCATCCGAACTGCCGACCGAGAGATCGTCCGGTCCCCAAGCTTCGCACCTCTCGATCGCACAACTCACTGTTGACCGCCATGGATCAAAGCAAGGCGCGGAGGTGTGATCAAACAACCGAATCAGCGATGATCCACAACCAAATGTTGTGCGATTCGAACGCAGCGACTACCTCGACTTCACACCAGCGGACGCGCCCGACACCCAGGTCCGGGTATTGCATGGGCGCAGCGCATCCCGCGCATCACGGCGACGGCCGGCTTGATCGGCACCGCAGTCGGTCCGATGTCGCGCGGTGAACCCTCATGATCGTCTTCAGCGGGCTCACCGCCGCCGAGCGGGCAGTGGTGGTTCCGCAGCCGGCGGGTCGGCCGCGGCCTCGAACACCGGCGTGGGCAGCGCCGCGCAATCCGGCCCGCGAAATCACCCGCGCGCATGGCGCAAACGGAACGCCACCGCGGCCGCGATCAACAAGATCGCGGTGGTACCGAGGGCCGCGAAGTGGATGCCCGAGACGAAGGACTCGTGCACCGAGGCGAGGAACGCGCGCCCGGCGGCCTCCGGCAATTCACGTGCGAAAGCCGTGGCGGCGCCCAGGGATTCCGAGGCGGCAGCCATCCGGTCGCCCGGCACGTGCGTCGGATCGAGACCGTCGCGGAAGATCGCCATGACCACGCTGCCGAGGATCGCGACGCCCAGCGCGACGCCGGTCTCGTACGCGGTCTCCGACACGGCGGCGGCCGCGCCCGCGCGCTCCGGCGGCGCCGAGCCGACCACCAGGTCGGAGGACACGGTGAGCGCGACGCCCACGCCTGCCCCGATGAACAGGAAACCGAGTACGAACGGTGTGGTACTGGTGGCCGCGTCGGGGCCGAGCAGGCCGAACAGCGCCGCGCCCACCGCCGCCGTGATCAGCGCGCCGCCCAGCACCGTGCCCGGCCGCAGCCGCCGCACCAGCCAGGCCGCGGCGAGCGAGGCGATCATCCCGGCCGACAAACCGGGCAGCAACAGCAATCCCGCTTGCAGTGGGGAGCGTCCCAGCACCAACTGGAGGTACTGCGAGCCGAAGAAGAGCACACCGGCCAGCGCGAACACCGCGAGCAGATTGGTCAGCACCGCCGTACGGAACTTCGGCAGCGCGAACAGCGCCAGGTCCAGCATCGGTTGCTCCAATCGTCGCTGCCTGCGCACGAACCACGCCCCGGCAAGCAGGCCGATCAGACTGATCACCGCGACCCGGACACTCGGCCCGTGCGCCGCGAATTCCTTCACCGCGTACACCACCGGCACCAGCGCGAGCATCGACAGCACGGCGCTGAGCAGGTCGAAACGACCGGGCCGCGGATCACGCGACTCCGGGATCAGCAGCGGACCGAGCCCGATCAGCACCAGCATGACCGGCAGGTTCACCAGGAAGACCGAACCCCACCAGTAGTGCTCGAGCAGCCAGCCGCCCAGCAGCGGTCCCGCCGCGGCGCCACCGCCCGCCATCGCGCTCCACACCGCGATCGCGACGGTTCGCTGCCGCGGATCGAGGAACATCGACCTGATCAGTGCCAGCGTCGCGGGCATCAGCGTCGCACCGGCGACACCCTGCAGTACGCGCGCCGCGATGAGCATTTCCGGCGTCAGGGACCACGCCGCGAGTATCGATGCGACACCGAATCCCGCCGCGCCGAGCAGCAGCAATTTGCGCCGCCCGATCCGGTCGCCGAGGTTGCCCATGACGACGAGCAATCCGGCGAGCACGAACGAGTAGACGTCGATGATCCACAGCAGTTGCGGCGTGGTCGGCGCGAGATCGGCGCTGATCGCGGGCACAGCCAGATCGAGCACCGTCGCGTCGACGGCCAGCAGCAGTAGCGCGAGCGCCAGCACGGACAACCCCACCCACTCGCGTGTCCCCGCTCGAGGTGGGGCGTTGGTCGATCGTTCGGCGGGTTGCGCGGTCTGGGTGGTCATGACTTTCTCGACTTCCGTCGTCTGTTTCTTACCGTCCAGACGGTATAGTACTCACATAACCGTCCGGACGGTATAGTCAACCGGGTGACGGCTGACACCCGCGACCGAATCCTGGATGCGCTCGAGACCTTGCTCCTGGAAAAAGGCATGTCGCACGTGACTCTGGAGAATGTCGCGGCCACCGCGGGCGTCTCCAAAGGCGGCTTGCTCTATCACTTCAAGAGCAAGGACGCGCTGCTCGCGGGCTTGGTCCGCAGACTGGCCGACCGTGCGGGCCAGCAGTTGGACAACTCGGTCGCCAAAGGCGGCTCGGTAGCCGAGTGGTACCTGCAGACGCCGAACCCGGCCGTCGAGGCGGAGGCGGTGGAGCTGGAGCTCTACCGGTCCATGCTCGCGACCATGCGCACCATCGACGCCACGCCCGAGCCGGACGAGGTGCAGCAGGCGTTGGTGGACCTGATGAATTCCTGGTCGGACGGTCTGGACGAGGAGGTCGCCGACCCGGTTCAGGCCGACCTCATCCGACTGGTCGGCGACGGCGTGTACCTGCGCGCGCTGCTCGGTCTTCCGCCCATCGATCCCGTTCGCTACCGGCACGTGGTGGACCGCTTACTGCGGCGCTGACGGTTAGACTCGGCCCGTGCTGCCAGCCGCCGAACCGGCCGGCGCCGTCGGGGCGGGAACAGATCCGGTACCGGGGTCTCCTGGAGCGACGGTGCCGATCCGACCGCTGAGTTTCCGCGAACTGCTCGATGTGCCGTTCGCGCTGATCCAGGCGAACATCCGCGCCCTGGCCGGGTTGAGCGCGACGGGCTTGCTGCTCGCCGAAGCCGTGGTCGTCGCGGTGACCGCGGGCGCCTCCGCGCTCACCGACGGCTCCGACCCCGGCACCGCGTGGGCGGCGATCCTGTCCACCGCGGCCTGCGCGTGGCTGCTGCGGTTCGCGTTACGCGGCACGACCGTGGCCCTCGGGCTCGCGACCGTCGACGGAGCCCCGATCGGCCGACGGACCGCGCTGCGCCGATTCGGTGGGACGCTCGGTCCGTTGCTGGTCTTCCAACTGCTGTTCACCATGGTGGGCGTCGGCGTGCTCGCGGTGGGCGGCCTGCTGATCGTGACGCTGCCGCTCGCGGCGATCTGGCTGGGCCGGCTGCGCGCCCGCCGCTGGGTCGCGGTGCCGGTGCTGTTGGTCGAACGCACGTCGCACCGTGACGGCGTCGCGCGCGCCGAACTGCTCGCCGAAGGCGCGGAGTGGCCGACCACCGGGCTCTGGATCGCCCAGCGGGCCCTGTTCACGCTGCTCGCCATCCCACTGCTCGGCATCCCGCTGTTCGTCTCGGACTTCTCCGGCACGCACCGGTGGCCGGTGATCGTGCTGACCACGTCGGCGGTGCTGCTGCTGACGGCATTCGGCGAAGTGGTCGAGGCTTCGTCGCGGGTGGTGTGCTACGTCGATCGCCGCTGCCGCAGAGAGGGTTTGGACATTCGCATTCCGAGGCGGGAGGCGCGATGAGCGATCCCGTGCCGATGGAGCCGCGAACGGCCGACCCCGCGCCCGGCACCCCGCGGCTCGGCGCCGCCGCCGATCATCGCGCCGCCGCCGAAACAGCCGCCGCGCAGCGGGATTTCGACCGCGCCCTGCGGGAACGTTTCCGCGCCGTGCTGCGCGGCCTGGAACAAGGCGGTGTGCTGGAGGTGCGGCGGTCGCGGACCGCGCGGGAGACCGCCGACGACGTGACGACCGCGTTGCCGCTCGAGACCGCCACCGAGTTCCAGCCCGCCGCACGAAGCTTCGACGAGGTGGTCTACGGCGGACGCCGCGCCACCGAGGACGAATATCGCAGGCTGGAATACGCCGACCGGTTCTCCGGGTCCGCGCCGCCCCCCGCACCGGAACCGGTCGAGATCGAGGCGGTCGAGCAGCAGCCGCGCACCAGGCGAAAACTGCCGCCGCTGCCGAACCTGGTGCGCGATCCCAGGTTCTGGGCGGTGCTCGCCGCGACGGCCGCGTTGTTGCTGCTGGTCTACGGCGTCGCGCAGTCCTGCGGCGCGCCGATCGCGCCTACCGCCCCGCCGCCGCAACCGCCGCCGGATCTGCCCGACGTCCCTCCGCCGGACCGCCCCGGCTTCGGGGCGGGTGACGACGCGATCTGGGACCGGCTGCCAGCACCGGCCTTCTACGGCGGCGTGCAGTTCCTGATCGCCGCCGCGCTGGTGGTGTGGTGGCGTGCCCGCAGACGGGGCGCTCTGGTGCGCGAACCCCGCCCCGTCGAAGTGGCCGCGAACGAACTGCTCGGCGGCCAGGCCGCGCTGTATCGCCGCTCGAAGGATCACGATCACGTCGCCGGAAAGCTGCGGGCGGCCGCGCTGCGCCGCATCCGCACCCCTCTCGGCATCACGGCCGACACCCCGCCGGACCGGATCGTCGCCGTGATCGCCGCGCGCGTCGGCGCCGACCCGGCCCAGATCGGCGCCGCCCTGTTCGGCCCGGTTCCCGATCCCGAGACCCTCCGGGTGGTCGCCGCTCAGCTCGAATGGATCGAATCGGAGGTCGGATGAGAAGCTCTCGCCCGGTCCTCGCCCGGCTCACCGCCCGCGGGAACGCCCGCGAACCACAGGAGATGGAATGACCAGCACCGAGACCACCCCGACGGCCGAGCAGGCGAGCGCCGCGTTCCATGCTCTGCGCGCCGAGATCGGCAAGGCGGTGGTCGGCAACGACAACGCGGTCATGTACCTGGTGCTCGCGCTGCTGTGCCGCGGCCACGTCCTGCTCGAAGGCGTGCCGGGGGTGGCCAAGACGCTGCTGGTGCGGGCGCTGGCCACGGCGCTGGACCTGGAGCACGCGCGGGTGCAGTTCACCCCCGACCTGATGCCCGGCGACGTCACCGGGTCGCAGATCTACGATCCGCACTCCGCCGAGTTCACCTTCCGGCACGGCCCGGTGTTCACCAACCTGCTGCTCGCCGACGAGATCAACCGCACGCCGCCGAAGACCCAGTCGGCCCTGCTCGAGTCGATGGAGGAGCGCCAGGTCTCGGTGGACGGGAAACCACGGCCGCTGCCCGATCCGTTCGTCGTCGTCGCCACCCAGAATCCGATCGAACAGGAGGGCACCTATCCGCTGCCGGAGGCGCAGCTGGACCGGTTCCTGTTCAAGGTGGACATCCACCTGCCCGGTCGCGACGACGAGTTCCGCATCCTGCAACGCCACGCCTCGGGTTTCGATCCGCGCGACCTCACCGCCGCGGGACTGCGTCCGGTCGCGGGCCCGGCGCACATCGCCGCCGCCCGCACCGCGATCGCGCAGACCACGATCAGCCCCGAGGTGCTCGCCTACACCGTCGACGTGTGCCGGGCCACCCGCATCTCGCCCGCTGTACAGCACGGCGCGTCGACCCGTGGCGCGACCGCCCTGATGGCGGCCGCCCGCGCGTTCGCCTGGCTCAACGGGCGCGGGTTCGTCACGCCGGACGATGTGAAGACCGTCGCCGTCGCCGTGCTGCGGCACCGCCTGCACCTGCGCCCGGAGGCCGAACTGGACGGTGTGACCGCCGAAGGCGTGCTGTCGTCGCTGCTGCTCTCGGTCCCGGTCCCGGTGTAGCCGATGGTCGTCACCGGTCGGCTGGCCGCCGCGGCAGGCGTGGCGGCCCTGTTCGTCACCCTGGTCCTGCCCTCGGTGGTCGGCGTGGTCGTGGTGACCTGCGTCCTGGCCGCCGGGCTGCTCGTCGATCTCGGCGCTGTGGGGCGGGCGCGCGACCTGTCGCTGTCCCGCGAGGCATTGACCACGGTGCGGCTCGGCCGCTCCGCCGAGGTGGAACTCGTCGCGGTCAACACCGGAGCCCGCAGGCTGCGCGGGACGGTGTGGGACGACTGGCCCGACAGCGCACGCGCCGAGAACGGCGCGCACGTATTGGATCTCGCCCCTGGTACCAAGGTCCGTTTCCGCACCGTGCTCACGCCCACCTACCGCGGCGATCGGGTCGCGGGCCGGATCACGGTGCGACTGATCGGCCCGCTCGGACTGGCGGGCAGGCAGACGAGGCGGGACGTGCCCGCCCGGGTGCGGGCGCTGCCCGCGTTCCGCGCCGAACGGCTGCTGCGGTCGAAAGTCAAAAGGTTGCAGCACCTCGACGGCCGCAATCTGGCCAACCTGCGCGGGCAGGGCACCGAATTCGACTCGTTCCGCGAGTACGTCGCCGGTGACGACGTGCGCGCGATCGACTGGCGCGCCACCGCCCGCGCCACCGACGTCCTGGTCCGCACCTGGCGGCCGGAGCGCAACCGGCACGTGCTGATGCTGCTGGACACCGGCCGGGTCAGCGCGGGCCGGGTCGGTGACGGTACGCGCTTGGACGCGAGCATCGAGGCGGCCCTGCTGCTCGGCGGTCTCGCCGCCGCCGCGGGGGATTCGGTCGACCTGCTCGCCTTCGACCGCCGAGCGCGCGCCGAGGTCCGAGGTGTCGGCGGAAAGGGTCTCCAGCTGAAGTTGATGCACGCGATGGCCGGAATCACTCCCGCCCTCGTCGACACCGACAGCGCCGGACTGGTGCGAGCGGCCATTCAGCGCACTCGCAGGCGCAGCCTGGTCGTCTGGTTCACCAGCTTGGACGGCGCCGCGGTGGAGGAGAACCTGTTGCCCGTGCTGCCGGTCCTGGCGCAACGGCACCGCGTGCTCATCGTCTCGGTGACCGACCCCGATGTCGCCGCGGCGGCCACCCGGCGCGACAACCTGTCCGACCTGTACGCCGCGGCCGCGGCCGAATCCGTGCTCGCCGAACGCGCGCTGGTCCAGGAATCGCTGCGGCGCACCGGGATCGCGGTCGTCGCGGCGTCTCCGGAACGACTGCCGGAGGCCCTGGCGGACGAATATCTGGAGCTGAAACAATCCGGAGCCCTTTGAGTCTTTTCCGCCGGGCGCCGCGGTCTCGTCGAAGCGCGTCCTCGCGCGCCCGCCGAGGAGGATCATGACCCCATGGCCTCAGATCTCGCCGCCTTCGTCCGCGGATTGCCCAAAGCGGAACTGCACCTGCATCTGGAAGGGACGCTGGAGCCGGAGCTGAAGTTCCGCCTCGCCCGGCGCAACGGCATCGAGCTGCCGGAGAAGAGCGTGGAAGCGGTCAAGCAGACCTACCGATTCCATGACCTGACGTCATTCCTCCAGGTCTACTACCCCGCGATGCGCGTGCTACAGCGCCCGGAGGACTTCCACGACCTCGCCTTCGACTATCTGCGCCGAGCGCACGGCCAAGGCGTGCGTCACGCCGAGTTGTTCTTCGATCCGCAGGCGCACACCGGGCGCGGAGTCCCGTTCCCCACGGTGATCAGCGGATACCGGTCGGCGATCGCACGGGCGCGGCGGGAGCTGGGGATATCCGCCGAACTGATTTTGTGCTTCCTGCGCGACCATTCCGCGGAGTACGCCATGGCGACGCTGCTGGAAGCGCTGCCGTACAAGAGCTGGATCCTCGGTGTGGGGCTGGATTCCGACGAGCGGGGCAACCCGCCGAGCAAGTTCGCCGCCGTCTTCGAGCGCGCCCGCGCGGAAGGGTTCCTGCTGACGATGCACTGCGACATCGACCAGCCGGATTCGATCGAGCACATCCGCCAGGCGCTGGAGGACATCGCCGTCGACCGCATCGACCACGGCACCAACATCGTGGAGGACGACCGTCTGGTCGAACTGGCCGGGTCCAAGGGGATCGCGCTCACCTGCTGTCCGGTGTCGAACTCCTTCGTCACGGCGCAGATGAAAGCCGAGGAGATCGTCGGTCTACTGAGCCGTGGGCTGACGGTGACGGTCAACAGCGACGACCCCGCGTACTTCGCCGCCTACGTTGCCGACAACTACCTCGCGCTCGCCGAGCAAGGTGGTCTCGGGACCGAGCAGGTGGTCGAGTTGGCCCGGAACTCCTTCCGTGCCTCGTGGATCACGCCCGCACGGCAGGACGCCTATCTGCGCGAGATCGACGACTACGTGGCGGCGAACGGCTGACCGGCGCGCGGCGGGAAGACCGGGTACAGCGGCCACGGCAGCACTCGGCGCTGCCGTTCGGCGATGACCGCGCCGAGAATCTGCGACGGCGGACAACCGGCCGGTGGCGCGACGCGCAGCCGGCCGCACACCTCGGCAACGAGCGCCGTCCCCAGCCGGTGTTGCGCCGCGGGCGTCAGGGTGCGCAAGCGGGTCAGGTACTGCCGCACCGCCAGCGCCAGATCTTCCGGTAGTCCGGCCAGCTCGAGCTGCGCGCTCCAGCCGGTCAGCCACGGCGGCGCGATCGCGAGCGCGGGCGGCGGCAGCGGGCGCTGCGCGTGCACGACCACGGTGCCGGCGAGCACGTCACCGACCCGCCGCGCATGCGGCGAGCACATCGAGGTGAGCACCGCGATGGCGCCGAACCCGCCCAGCATCCAGAAATCGACGATCGCGCCCGCCAGGCCGCGGGTGAGCGCGTGCCGGAAATCGATCGGCCCGCCGTCCTCGCGCACCACCCGCAGCCCGAGCATCAGCTTGCCCAGTGTTCGTCCCCGCCAAGCGGTCTCACAGGTCACGGGGTACCCGACCAGCACGGTCACGATGGTCACCAGTGCGACCACGTCCAACCAGGCCGAGTCGACGCCCGCGGGCAGCAGCAACGTGACGATCGCGAACAACAGCACGAACCCGAGCGTGCACTGGGCCAGCACGTCGATCAGGAACGCGGTGGCCCTGGTGGGGATGCGGGCGATCGGCAGTTCCAGGGCCACTGCTTCGCCGGTGGTGAACTCAGCCATGTCGATAGCATTCTTGCGACCGGCGGGAGTGGGAGGCAACCGAATGGACGTGGACGCATACAGCCTGGCGCACCGCAGGGCGTGGGACCGGCTCGACTACCTGTCCACCCGGAGCAAGCTCACCGGCGCGGAGGCGGACGAACTCGTCATGCTCTACCGCCGCACCTCCCAGCAGCTGGCGCGGCTGCAGTCACACAGCCCGGACCCGGAGCTGATCGCCGGGCTGAGCGCGCTGCTGGCACGTGCGCGCGGCCGGGTGCTGGGCACGCGAGCCGACACTTGGCAGGAGATCGGACGGTTCTTCAGTCACCGTTTCCCGGCGGCGCTCTATCGGGCATGGCCGTGGTGGGTCGGCGTCGCCGCGGTGTTCCTGTCGGTGTCGGCCGGGTTGGCAGTCTGGGTGGACCGGTTCGATTCGGCCCGCGAGGTGCTCGGAATTCCCGAGGACACAAGGAGCCTCACCGCGCCGGGCGGCGCGTTCGAGACGTACTACTCGGAGCATCCGCAGGAGGCCTTCGCCGCGCAGGTATGGACGAACAACGCATGGGTGACGGCGATCGCCTTGTTCACCGGCGTCTTGATCCTGCCCGCGGTCTACCTGCTGTTCATGAACGCGCTCAACCTGGGTGTCAGCGCGGGCCTGATGGCTGATGCGGGGCGGCTGGATTCGTTCTTCGGCTTCATCCTTCCGCACGGCACGCTGGAGCTGACCGCGGTATTCGTCGCGGGCGGCGTCGGCCTGAAACTCGGTTGGACGCTGATCGATCCGGGTCGGCTCAGCCGGGTGGAGGCGGTGGCCAGGCAGGGCCGGGCGACCGCGACCGTAGCGCTCGGCCTGGTGGGAGTGTTGCTGATCTGTGGCTTCATCGAAGGTTTCGTGACGCCGAGCCCGTTGCCCACACCGATTCGCATCGCGATCGGATTCACTGCCGAGGCGTTGTTCCTGGTGTACGTGTTCGGGGTGGGACGCCGCGCGGTCACGGAGCAGGCGAAGCCGGGTGCCGAGTCATCGGGCGATCATCTGACCACTGTGACGCAGCCAACATTCAGCACACGCTGGGTGAAGTGACTGGGACAATCGGCAGCTAAGCGGCGCCAGATCGGTTCGGAAGTCCCCCATTTGAGTTCCGCTGGCCGCAGCGAGTCGCTGCTCTAGCTGCGGCCAGCGTTACCGTCAACTCTACACAACCGTTATCCCTACGCAACCCTGCCTGTCGAGGTCAAGCGTATAAAGCAGCACCCCAGCAAACCCTTGCGGCAGCACCTTTTCGCCCCGTGCCAGCTAACCGCATGCGACTAGGGCGACCATGATTTCGGCGACCGGGCACCGCTCCGGCGACTCCGCCGGAATAGTCACGGGGAATACGTCACGGCAATGAATCGGAACTCGCCTCGGGCGTTAGCGGAGCGTTTCAATAGACCCCTCCATGGTTGCTGACACCCCTTCCCACCTGCACGTTCATTTGCACGAAAGGACAGTTGCTGGTCACCGCCCAATGGAAAGAGACCAGAAGTTTGTTTACGCGGTAATAAACCGGGTAAAGACATAGCGGCACGCCGGGAAGACCGGACAGTTCCCCGACAGGCTCCGCATTAACCAGGGAGTGAAAAGGGTTCAGTTCACCCACTCGGCACGCCCGATTCAGCACCGGAGCCGCAACCATAACGAGGCATGTGATCTTCGCCTCACCTGCCGTTACCGAGCGTCGAGTCGCGCGAAATCGACGCCGTGACACCCGACTTGGAGTGACCCGCGTCACCGTCGACGCACGGCCATGCCGCACTCCAACGCCCGAACCGGACCGCCGCGACGGCAGTCCGCGACTCGAATCACTCCGCGAAAGTGACCTGAATCACCTTGAAGGTGATAGGGGGCTCAACCGACGCGCAGTATCCCGGTGACCGTGCCTTGCAACAGACGGCCGTCGTGTGTGATCAACGGTGCGGTCTCCAGCGGATCGTCGACGATGGTGCCGGGCAGCGGATGCGATGCGGTGACCGCACCGGTTTCGGGGTCGAGAACGGTGAACGCGTACCCGTCCACGGGCGTGGCGTGATCGGAACCGACGCGAGCGACCGTGTAGAGCGCGCCGTCGGCGGTGGACAGCCGCGGAACGGCGGCACTCCGAACCTTGTTCTCCCACATCACGTGGCATCCGTCAGCGGAGACGTCGACTCGCGTCATCCCCCCGGTAAAAGGAGCGTTCGGCGGCGACGCGGGCCCTGCCCTTTCGGGCAGCGCCGGATACGGGTAGCCGTATGTGCTCGCCACGAAGATCGAGCGGCCGATGCCGACGGGTGAATTCTCGCTGCCGGCCCCACCTTCGCCGAGCACCGGAACTGTGCACATCAATTCGCCTGTTCCGGAACGGAATACCAAGGCATGCACCTGCCCGTCGGCGTTGTCGACGATGGTCAGATAGTCCGCACCGGTCTCGGGACCGAAGTAGGTGGGCGTCGACCCGGTGCCCCAGCTGAGCTGTCCCGGCTTGCGCGCCGATCCCCGGTCGTAGGCCGCGCGCCACGCGATCTCCGGAGCGCCGGACGGGCCGACGCGCAGTTCGTACAGCGCGTGCGTCGTCGCCACCGCGACCTGTCCACGCGGAGCCGCCGAGATGCTGTTCGCCACCTGCTCCCCCGCGGGCAGCGTCAACGCGGTGACCAGCCCGGCCGGGGTGACGAATCCGACCACTCCCCGGCCGGTCGCGAACCACACGTTGCCCGACCAGTCCGGAACGAGTCCCGTCACGTTGTCCCCCGACGGGATCACCGACCCGAGGTCGGCGGACTCTTCGCTGATCAGCCGCCACGCTCCCGCCGCGTCACGCTCGTGCCGCACCCGGAGCAACCGGTCGGTGCCGTCCACGACCACCAGACGGTCGTCCCGATCGAGGTAGGCGTACACACCGCCGAGCAGACTGCCCTTGGTCAACGGCAGCGCGGCGAGCGATGGCGCCAACAGGCCCGGCGCCGCCGGATCGAGCAAATGCACCGTCGGGGTCTGTCCCGCGATCGCGGTGCACAGGGCGACCACGAGTCGGTCCGATCCCTCCAGCAGGGTGGGGCACGCCGAGGCCAGCGGGTACGCGCCGATCGCCGCGGCGCGGGCGTCCGGACCGGCGAGCGGTGTCGCGTCCGAGGACCCCGCGTCACCGTGCATGGTGGCGGTGCCGGTCGGCCCGATGAAAGGATTCGGCGGCGCGAGCGGACCCCATGGCCCGGCCGCCGACGCGGGCTGAGCGGACAGCAATGCCAGCACGCACGCGGCGAGGAGGGTCATCGGCCGACGCATCGCGGTCCTCTTTCGCTGGGCAACGCGGTATCCGAACGGATACCGGAGAGAACAGTATTCGGGTATTCGCCGCGCCCCCGGCACAGCGGGGGCCGATACGATGACGCGCATGAACTCGGTTCGGGGCCGTCTGTTGTCCACACTCGCCGGTCAACTCGGGAATCCCCACGGCGTGCTCGGCAAAGGTGTCGCCTTCGTGCTCAATCGCAGCAACAAGCCCGCCATTACGGGGGCGGTGGAGGCCGCCGCCGTCGCGCCGGGCGGCACCGTGGCCGACGTCGGGTTCGGTGGTGGAGCGGGGCTTTCCCGGTTGCTCGAGCGGGTCGGCGCGGGAGGCGTCGTGCACGGCGTGGAGATCTCCGCCGACATGCTGGCACGCGCGCGCTCGAGTCATGGCAGCGACATCGATGCCGGTCGCCTGCGGCTGGTGGAGGGCTCGCTCACCGCGCTGCCGCTGCCGGACGACAGCCTCGATGCCGCGATCACCGTCAACACCGTGTACTTCGTGCCGGACCTGGCTGCGGCCTGCGCCGAACTCGCCAGGGTGGTCCGGCAGGGCGGCCGTCTGGTGATCGGCATCGGCGATCCGGACGCGATGGCAAAGCTTCCGTTCACGTCGTACGGGTTCACCCTGCGCCCGGTCCCGGAGGTGGTCGCGGCGCTGGAACAGGCGGGCTGCACCGTCGAGCAACGGAGGCTCGCGAGCACGCCGATTCCGCACCATTTGCTGGTCGCGACGCCCCGCTGACTACATCAGTGCGCCGCCATCGACCCGGATCTCGGTGCCGGTCATGTATTTGCCGTCGTCGGAGGCGACCATCGCGACCACCCCGGCGATGTCCTCCGGGCTGCCCAGCGCTCCCCCGTTGAGCCATCCGGTCATCCGGGAGAACAGCTGCGGATCGAAACCCTCGGGCTGATCCAAGATGGACTTCGTCGTGATACCGCTGGTGATGCCTGCCGGAACGATGTTCACCGCGCGCAAGCCCTGCTTGGCGTACTCCAGGGCGATCGCGTGTGTGAAGGCGTTCACGCCGCCCTTCGACGCCGCGTAGGAGGCGAGGTAGGGCGCCGCGCTGAAGGCCGCGGTAGAGGAGATGTTGACCACCACGCCGCGTCCGGTGTCCAGCAGAGCGGGCAGCGCGGCCTGGGTCATGAGGAAGGTGCCGGTGAGATTCACCCGGATCACCTGGTCCCACACCTCGAGCGGCATCTCGTGGGTGCGCGCGGGCCGCAGGATGCCCGCCGCGTTCACCAGCACGTCCAGTCCACCGAGGAACTCCAGCGCCGCTGCGGTCGCGGTGCGCACCGACTCCGGGTCGGCGGTGTCGACCGCTACCGTTCGCAGTCGTTCCGCGCCGTCGCCCGCCTTCTCCGCGGTGGCCGCCAGGCCCGCCGCGTCGATGTCGGCGGCGACCAACTGCGCCCCCTCGTCCAGCAGCCGCAGGGCGATGCCCTGACCGATGCCGGATCCCGCTCCCGTCACCACCACGCGGCGGCCGTCAAATCTGCGCATGCCAAAAATTAGAACACGTTCTCATCGAGCGTCAAGGGACTTCGCCGCGCTCCCCGGCTATTCGCAGCACCATCGCCGCCGTCGCGGCGCCGTACGCACGGCTGGCCGAGCCCGGCCGATCCGCCGGATAGTTGGAGCGATGCGTGACGACGACGCCGTTGGGCAGGGTGACCGTCTTGTCCGGCACGGTCGCGACGCAGTTGCCGCCCGCCTTGGCCACCAGGTCGACGATCACGGTTCCCGAGCCGAGCAGGTCCAGCGCCGCCGGTCCGAGCAGGCGAGGCGCCGGGGATCCGCGGTGCACGGCCGTGCAGACGACCAGATCGGGCGGCGTCGCGGCGAGCGTGTCCAGCAGTGCCGCGTTGTCGTCCCGGTTCGGCACGAATTTCCCCGCGCCCGCCCCGATCGCGGCCACTCGTTGTTCGATGCGGTTGCCGACCGCCGTCGGCCGCTCGTCGCCGAACGTGCGCGCGGCCGCGATGGCGGCGAGACCGGCGGCCCCGCACCCCAGCACGAAGGCACGGACCGGGCCGGCCAGCCGCCCGGGAGCGAGCAGCCGCCTGCCTTCGGCGTAACCCACCGCGCCCGCGATCCGGCTCATGGTGGACAGCGCGTCGAACTCGGTGGTCGTGTCGTCGCGTGGCACCGCGTCGAAGGCGACCGATTCGATGCCGCGGCGGCGCAACCGGTCGATCTCGTCGCGCCGGTGGTGCGGATCCTGGAAGCCGAGCAGCGTCGTCCCCGCGCGCAGCGGCATCGAGTCGAGTTCGAACGCGGGCGGTTTCACCCAGACGACGATGCCCGCGCGCTCGAACACCGCCGCGCGATCCTCGAGGACGACCGCCCCGGACGCGCTGTAGTCCTCGTCCGCGAAACCCGCGCCTTGTCCCGCGCCTTCCTGCACGAGAACGCGGAGTCCCGCTGCCGACAGCGTGCGCACCTCGTCCGGGGTGAGCGCCACGCGAGTCTCCCGCGACGCGGTCTCGCGCAGCACTCCGACGATCATCGCGCGGCCCCGGGCTCCGCCACCAGAGCGGTCAGGCCGCGATCGGCGAGCGCGTCGCGATAGGTGAGCCCGCCGACGATGTCGCGAATCAATTGCTCCAGCCGGTCGAACAGTTCCTCGATCAAAGCGGGCGACTCGTGTCGCGGCGCCTTACGTGGAGCGAGGACGTTCAACCGGACACCGGGACGCAGCGAGCCGGTCCGGTCCAGCGCGACGCTGTCGACGCCGGCCACGGCGAGCAACAGGTCCTCCACCTGCGCACTCGTGTGCACACCCGCCTTGTCGAGCAGCGCGGGGTCGAAAACCACCGAGACGAACATGCCTTCCGGGTTGCCCAACGGTCGCAGCACGTCGGTTCCCAGCCGGGTGTTGATCGCGGCGATCCGGCCGCATGTCCGATCGATCTGCGCGCGCATCAGCACGTGATTGCGGTCGAAATAGTCCTCAGAGGTGTGCTCCAGGATGGCGCGGGCCAGATGGGTGGTCTCGCGCTGGAACGAAATCGTGAGCCGTTCCCTGATCCGCGCCAGCCACGCGCCGTCGCCGGTGCAGGCGGCACCCATTTTGCACGGGCCGAAGGCGTTGTAGCCCTTCGAGTTCCCCGTGATGGTCAGCACCACGTCGTACAGCCGCCGGATGCCCTGCTCGGTCTCCACGTGCAGTGCCGCGATCGGGATGTGCGAGGCCACCAGCCGGTCGAAGGCCATGTCGCAGATCACCGGAACACCGCAGTCGAGCAGCACCCGCCCGAGTTCCGCCAGCTCCGTGGCCGTGTAATCCGCGACGACGGGGTTGCCCGGCAGCGTGAGCAGCACGCCGCACAGTTCGCCCGTCGCCCGCAGTTCCGCGAGGCAGCGGGCCAGCCGTGCCGGATCGATCTTGAACGCGTCGTCCGGAGCCACCGGGCACGAGACGATTCGCAAGCCGAATTTCTCCACGTGGATGCTGGAACTCTTGTAGAAGCCCTCCGGGCACACGATCACCCCGCCCGGCCTGGCGAGGGTGGCCACCGCCTCCTCGAGCAACATCGTGCTCGAGTACGGGCAGACGATCACCTCCTCCGGGCGCACCCGGACGCCGGGCACCCCTTCCACCGGATGCGACAGGCGCTCGAACAGCTTGCGGGCCGCGAGTTCCCGCAGAATCAGCGGCTGCCGCTTGTCGTAGAGCCTGCCGTCGAGGTAGTCCGCCGGGGGTGCGATGTGCAGGCTTTCGCGCCATGCCCGGTCCAGCGCCGCGACCGCATGCGCGTCCGGAGCCCGGCCGGTTTCGCCGTGGTAGGCGTCGATGACGCCCGAGTAGCGGCGGCCACCGGTCCCGGCGAACCAGGTGTCTCTCGAAAGGTGGCCGCGCACTTCACGTTTCCTGGCCTCGGAGCGATTGGTCAGCCTCGCCAGGTCGGCGAGCGGATCGGTGAGCACCTGGCTCTGAGTCACGGAACCTCGCCTTCTGAAGAGTCTCCCGGTGCGGGCATGGTGTTCCATTTCTCCTGGAGTGCGGCGCGGAACAGGCTGCGGCAGTTGCCCTCGGTGAGTCGTTCGAACTCCGCCAGCGGCGGCTGCGCGACGATCTGGTCCACCACGATGGCCGAACCGGCGCGCCGGAGGTCGTAGAGCTTCTCGAACCGCCGGACCGCGAACGCGACATCGTGCTTCAGCGCGGAGAAGCGCGTCGCGACCCGAGCCTGACGCGAGTAGTCGTACTCGCCCACCGCGACGTAGCGATCATCGACTACGAGCATGCTCTGCGCGTTGCGCGCATATTCGCGCTTGACCAGCACGCTTTCCACGCCCGATCGGGCTTGCTTCCACAGTTTGTCGTCGTAGGGCCAGACGTCCGAGATGTCGTCGAGCACATACATCCGCCGTACATCGATCTTCGGTGGATGGGTCGTGTCGGCCAGGCGCAGAATCGCCGCGTGATAGTCGTCGCCGACGTCGCCGCCGATCGTGCCCAGGTCCGCGGTGTGAATCGCGCGCACCGACGTGGTGGCCTGCTCCAGGATCGTCAGCCAGTCGGTGACGGTATTCCATTCCCATACCGTCGCGCTGCGCGAGGGAATCTGCGCGAGGATCTCCTCGGCGCGCTCCAATTGCCGATCGGCGACCAGGCGCAGCGGCTCGATCTCCGCCCGCGCTCCGGAGGCATCGATCAGGCTCTGCGCGATACTCAGTGCGCGCGAGACCAATTGAGGGTCCTTGCCGAGCAGGACGTTGAATCGCATCCGCAGGTCGTAGTAGGCGCTGCTGGTCGGATCGGTCGCGGGATCGGCGCTGCCATCGGTCGGCAACTCCGCGCCGAGCGCCAGACTCAGACGTTCGCGCAGCGCCAGCGGCGGAATCCTGCTGCCGTTCTCGATCTGCTGAATCAGGCTGCGGGAGCAGCCCGCTCTGGTGGCGAGCGACGCTTGGGTGTAACCGCGCTCCAGTCGTAGCCTGCGGACCAGGTTGCCGACCTGCTCGTCCGAGCCCGAGTCAGCCATTCCGCGCCTCCCATTCTGCGCCTTGCATACGCATGCTCACGGAGTATCACGATGCGACATTTTAGTCACCAAGTGTCAAGCGGTGTCGGATGTATCGCGTTCGGTGAATTTCGTTGTCAACCAGCAATCCAGCCGCGCGCTCGTTCGCCCGCCGCCGCACGATCGAAGGTTGCCACATGCGCTCACAAACAGGCTTTTCGGGCTCCAGCCAGCAGAGATAAGGAACATTTCCGTCGATCTTCGACACATATTGGGCTATACGTCTACTTCAAGGCATCAACGCGTATCAAATATCGTCACGAAGCGCTAAAGCTTCGTTGACAGCACGACGTGTCACTACCTAGCCTGGTTCTCGAAGCCACCGCAATTCGACATCGGCGCAAGGGTTTTCCCACTGGCCCGGCTCGGCGGCTCGACAACTCTAGGAGGTGCCGGATACGGATACCTCGTTACCGCGCGAGCCGATTCGAGCAGGCCGCACCCGTGGCCGGACATGACCACCCCGCCCGCAGCGCTCGCGCCTGTTCTCCGAAAGCAATCGGGCACCCAGTAATTCAGGCACGGACGAAACCACCGCGTTGGGGCCGTGGCCGAGCACGGTCACCGCCCTTCAAGCGAGCGGCGCCTCCGCGTCCTCCCGAAACAGAGTGAATGAGAGCGAATCATGGCACTCGACATCACCGATTCGATCATCACCAGCGATATCACTCCGGAAAAAGCGTGGCTGCTTCCCTTGCCCTCCGGCGCCGCCTGGGAACTCAGTTGGCTGCCCTCCGTCAGCCTCACCCGCGAGCAGGCCATGAGCGGGATGGTGCTCGACGAGATGCTCAGCGATCCCGGCACGCTCACCAACGACCTCGCACTCGAACTGGCCGCCATCCACGCGGCCGAACTGGGCGTCACTCTGCGTGACGTGCTGATCCGCTTGTACATCCGCATCACCGAACGCGACGCCGAAGCTTCCTGCCGCGCGCACACGCCCCTGCCCGCCTGACCGCTTCCGGCGACAACTGAATCCATCCTCCGGTCAATTCCCAACTTAGAGAACAGAAGAGACGGTGACGAGGAGGATCCCAGAGGACAACGTTCTCTCTCGGTGTCGTAGACACAGGTGAAGGGTTTGCCGGGACATGGGTCGATCGTTGCGGGTGGACACGGACCTGCTGCGAGCCATCACCCCGGAACTCGCCGCCATCGCCGACGCGGCACAGGAAGAACTCACACGTCTGAAGGAGAGGCTCGCCGCCGAGGGTAAATGCTGGGGCGACGACGAGCCGGACCGGATCTTCGGCGACAGCTACGAACCCGCGGCCGACAAGGGGATCACCGGCTACGGGAACCTGGTCCACAATCTGCACGGGATGAGCACCAGCGTCGCCGACGCCCGGCGCGGCCCCTGCTGGGGCGACACCCAAATCCGGCGGATCCGAACCGGCCGTCCAGCGGCCACCGGAAAACCGGTGAACGAGACCACCGGCCGATTCGCCTTGGATGCGAAACTCACCCGGTACGCCGTGGTCACGCGGTCCCGGTTCGTCACAGGGCCAGGTCTTTCCGCCGCGCCGCAAAGGTCCCCGGCCCGGCGGAGTCGAGCCGGGGAAACCTGGCAAGG
The DNA here is from genome assembly GCF_044548645.1 of Nocardia sp. NPDC051929. Taxonomy (NCBI): domain Bacteria; kingdom Bacillati; phylum Actinomycetota; class Actinomycetes; order Mycobacteriales; family Nocardiaceae; genus Nocardia; species Nocardia sp. NPDC051929. The sequence continues at coordinate 218,151 of NZ_JBIUCG010000013.1, forward strand.
AAGCGAAACCGCGCAAGCCGAAGCAGGAAGCGAAGGAAGCGAAGCGATCGCGCGTACGGATCGATCCCGGTGCGGTGGCCGCCGCGCAGGCGCTCGCCGCCCGCCATGGCCTCCGAATCAAGGGGTTCGACACCTCCGTTGTGTCGAGACGTACGGTCGATGAGCAGCAGTACCGGAAGATCATCGACCAGATCCGGGCCCAGATCGAGTTCAACAACGCCACCGCCCGGCAGTTGTACGACAACGCGACGGCCATCGAGTACCAGCAGTACGTCATCATCGGCATCGCGGGTGCGCTACTCGCCCAGGTGATCATCGATATGGCGATGCCGCCGCCCGGCAGGATCGTGAAGGCGATCCTCGACCGCGCCCGAGGCGACGGTGGGGATGGAACTCGCCCAACGCGACCTGGTGCTGACCATGCTGGGCAGGGCCGCGCGGTTCGTCGCGGAGCATCCACGACTGATGCTGGCCACCAAGGGTGTGTTCTTCGGGACCGCGGTCGGCGGCGGAGTTCCTTATGTCGCGCAACGTGTACAGATCGCGCAGCGCGCTCTATCAATTCTCGGCCGCAGGACTGCTGTCCACGGCGCCCGAGCCGATGCCCGCCGAACAGGCGATCAGCCGGGTACGGGACTACATCACCGGTCGGCAGCTGGACACCACCGGATACCCGCTGGCGCAGCTGACCGCCGACCGCTTGCGCTTCGGCTGGATGGTGCACGTGCCCGCTCCCGAGAACACACCAGCCCACCGAGCGGTGTTCTATCTCGCCGACGACGGCGAATTCGTGCAGTCGTCGTCGGCCATCGATCATGGGCAATTCGTCGCCGCGTTCGAACAGCGACTTCCTCGACCGCCACGGGCTGGTGGTCTGACGCAGCGCACTGCATTTGCTGATAGTTCGCCATAAATCTTGTTTGGTATGCCCATCTCGAATGAGATAGGTTGCTGCCACGCGACGCGAGACTCGGCGAACCGCCTCGACGGTTCGCTCGACCCGCGAGGAGGAGGCCCGATCATGTCGCTGGAAACCAACAAGGCACTGGTCCGCAGGTTCTATCGGGAGATCGACGCGGGAAACATCGACGCCATGGACGACCTCGTCGCGGAGGACTACATCGATCACTCGCCGCCGCCGTTTCCCGGCCTCGGCCCCGGCCGAGAAGGCCTGAAGCAGGCCTTTCGCATGTTCTGGGCCGCCACTCCAGGGCGGCACGAGATCGAGGACCAAGTCGCGGAAGGCGACCGGGTCGTCACGCGGCTGACCGCGTACGGGCGTCACACCAGGGACCTGCCCGGCATACCGGCGACCGGGCGCGAACTGACGGTGACGGGTACCGCGATCCACCGGATCGCCGACGGCAAGCTCGCCGAGAAGTGGTCCGACAAGGACGTGCTCGGGTTCTTGCAACAGTTGGGAGTGCTACCCGCGGTGGGAAGACACTGACCGGCCGGGTCGGGACATCCGTCACACGATCGACGCGGCCTCCCGACTACAAAGAGAAAGGGGACTTGAACCGCCGTATCGCCCAGCTAGCAGCGTGTGACCTTGGGTTTCATCGGGATTAGTCGGGATTCACGGGGATTGGTCGGGGCAAAGAATAGCCCGATTTGTGGACGTGGTCCACATGGGATTTCACTGAGTTCCGATTGTGACGGTGGCATTCTTGGTACCTGGGGATTGCGACCACCAGTAGTAATATGTATTACCGCTGGCGACATTGATCGTCCCGGAGCCGTAAGCATCGAACGTTCCAAGGGTCGGGCAGGCGATCTGGCCCGCGACCTCGTACTTCTGTGCGCCTGGAGGCACCCCGCTCACGGATATGGTGGATGCGGCATTCGGTATCGAGACGGTCTTTCCTGCGATCTTCGTCGTCAACTGCAAGGCGCACTGGTTTGAGTCGCCTCGGTACTGCAAATAGATCGTCGCCGCTGGATCGGCGTACGCGCCGCCGTATGGGGCGGACGTCGGTGCGGCCGTCGTGGGCGGCTGAGCCGGCGGTGTGGACTTCGTACCGACATAGATGCCGATAATCGCCCCGACGGCCGTAATGACCGCTGCGATTCCGGTGAGGATACCGGGGACTGACGTCCAAAAGCTGTGTTTCGGTTCCCTTGGCGCCGGAGTCACGTTTCCCATGCCGCCTCTTTCGGTGGAGACCACTGGTTGCTGTGCCGGACATCTTCGGCGAAGCTTTCCCTCTCCCGCCTCGCTTCGGTTCTTCCTCGTCGTCGGGTGTCGCCGCTGCTTCTAACGATCAGGTGGTACTCGCTCACGGTCACTGTTACCCCGGCAATGCGCGCGTAAACCGTGCTTTTGGTAGCCCCTCTGTTTGGTTACAACTACCACTCGAGGCGCGCAACCTCGACCAGATGGCTCCCCTCCGCCCACGGAGGCGTCGAACACCTGCGACTGCACGAGCCCGCGTGCGTCCATCCACACCGCCTCGAAACCCGTCGCGACGCGCTCGATCTCGCCGATCTGGCCGAGCCGGACGAGACGGCGGTGGCGCGCCTGCTCCATATCGAGGACCCGGCCGCGCAGCCGGGGCAGCCTGTCTGCGACGGCCTGCGCGCTCGCCGCGGATGCCACCGCCGAGATGCGCCCGTACCGCTTATCGGTGATCGCGATCGACGAGTGCCCGCGTCGCGCGATACGACCCAGATCGGCTCGCCGTCCTGCAGACGCCACGAAATCCCCTTATGCCTGGTGCAATACGGGGTGAGGCGCTTGGACATGAGGCGGCCGACGAGGTGCCCGTAGCGGCGGCGCAGCTCGTCGAACGACAGCCCTTCCCAACCGGCCGCGCCGGTGAACGGTGCGCGGTCGCCCGCGGCGAGCGCCTCGAGGCGGGCGACCGCCGGAACTCCGGCTTGCTGCCAGAACCGCGCCGAGGTCACCGGTAATCCGCTCGGCGTCAGGAACAGGAAAGGCGTCGGCCGGGCGGTCGAGGTCGAGCTGCGCGACCGTTTCGAGCGGAACGAACGTCGTGCGGACGCCGCGCTCGGTCTTCGGGTCGCCTAGGCGCATCCGGCCGTTGGCCCACTTCCACGCTTTCGTGATCGAGACGCCGCCGGTGTTGCGGTCGATGTCGCCGACGGTGAGCGCGCCCTGCTCGCCGGGCCGGGCAATGCTCAGCACGCCGAACTCCCACCACCGACGCCAGAACGGCGCGAGCAGCTGCTCGATGAGCTCGTATTCGTCCTCGCTCAGGTGGTCGACCTCGCGCGCCGAAGCACTTCGGCAACTTGGTCTCGGCACACGGATTCCACGGGATAAAAGGAGTCGGCCGCTGCCGGGCCGCCGCACCCATCGCCGCGCACAGCAGGCCGTGCTTATTACGGATGGCCTTCGGCGCATTGTCGAACTCGGTTTCGAGCCACTCGACCCACGCGGCATCGAGCTCGGGGGTCACACCATCAACGGGCAGGTGCTCCCCGTTGAAGAAGGAAACGATGTCGCGGTCGATCATGCGCCGGTATTTGCGCTTGGTCTCCTCGTCCACACTCTTACCGAGGCTGTCGACGTATCGGTGAAGCCATACCTTCAATGTGATGGTGTCGACCACGGCGCCGAGTTGGGCGGCGAGGACGCGCTCGGCCTCGGCCGGGCCGACGCGGTCGAGCAGCCGCGCCCATCGAATAGCGGCAGCATGATCGTCGAAACTCTGGGACGTCTGTACCGCTTTGCCGTCACGGGTGATGCGGTAGCGCACCTGCGAGTAGGTAGAGCCATCCTTGCGGACGCGAATGCTGGGTGTAGTCGCCATGAAGCAGGGTCCTTGCACTCAGGCCGAATCCCCTCAGATTCCCTGTGGACCGCTGTGTGGACGCAGAAGGGGCATAACCTGTTGGTTATGCCCCCGACCTGCGTCGAAATTGTGGGCGAAGGGGGACTTGAACCCCCACGTCCCGAAGGACACTGGCACCTGAAGCCAGCGCGTCTGCCATTCCGCCACTCGCCCGAGCGACTGGGAGACAGTATCACGGCCGCGCGCTGGATACGAAATCGCCATTTCAGAGGCCTGACCGGGGGGCTGAACGGGTCCGGGAACCTGGGGCCGTCGCCAAGAGTTACAGGTGTGGACGATCGTGGATATCATGCAATGAACGTGGTCGATTAACGACACGCCATACACGCGTGTCGTTGTTACGAATCAGGAAGAGACGCGCACCGAAGGGAGGCCGAGATGGGCATCGTTTCGCGATTCGAGCGTCGCCTGCAAGGCGCCGTCGGTGACGTGTTCGCCAGAGTCTTCGGCGGCAGTGTCGTACCCCAGGAGGTGGAGGCGGCGCTGCAACGCGAGGCCGCCGATCATGTCCAGGACCTGGGCGGCGGGCACCTGCTGGCACCCAACAGCTATGTGATCACGATCAACACCTCCGATCACCAGCAGTTGGATGCCGACCACGACCTCACCACCCGCGCATTCGCCAAACATCTACAGGACTACATCCGCGAGCAAGGCTGGCAGACCTACGGCGAAGTACACGTGGCGTTCGAGGCATCACCTACGCTGCACACCGGACAGTTCAGGGCGAGTGGCCGCGTCGATCCCGACGCCGGACACAGAGCCAGCGCGGCTCGCGGCCCCGAATCACCGCCACAACGACCTGCACACCCGCAACCAGGAGCTGGCCCCATGACGCAGAACTCAGGCTACGACCCGAGCCGTGAGCCCGCGGAGTCCGATCCACGCAACCGCGGGTACGCTCCACCGCCTGCCGGACGCGGCGGCCCGCAGAACGGCGCGTACCGCGACGACTACGGCCGTGGCGGCGCATACGGGGCGGATTACCAGGCTCCGGACGCGCAGCAGGGTTACGGCGACTATCAGAACGGCTACGACTACCCGCAGGGTGGCCAGGGCTACGGGCAGCAGGGTGGTTACGGCGAGTCCGGCTACGGCGGCCAGCAGGGCGGCTACGGCGAGTCCGGCTACGGCCAGCAGAGCGGCTACGGCGAGCGCGGGTACGGCCAGCAAGGCTACGGCGACCAGGCCTACGGCCAGCCGGGCTACAGCGACCAGGCCTACGGCCAGCCGGGCTACAGCGACCAGGGCTACGGCCAGCAGGGCTACGCCGACCAAGGCTACGGCCAGCAAGGGTACGGTCAGCCCGGCTACGGGCAGTCGGGGTACACCGATCCGAGCTACGGCGATCAGAACTACGCCGACCAAGGCGGCTACGCTCAGGACGACCAGGGCGGCTACGGTCAGGCATACTCGCAGCAACCGGGGTACGGCGCGCAGCAGGGCTACGCGGGCGGGCAAGGCTACGGCGCCGCCCCGCAGGCCGGTTCGGGCTATTCGGCGACGCTTCAGCTGGACGACGGCAGCGGCCGCACTTACCAGCTGCGGGAAGGCAGCAACATCATCGGCCGCGGCCAGGACGCGCACTTCCGGCTGCCCGACACAGGCGTCTCTCGCAGGCACATCGAGGTGCGCTGGGACGGGCAGACCGCGATGTTGTCCGACCTCGGCTCCACCAACGGCACCCTGGTGAACGGCTCCCCCGTGCAGGATTGGCAGCTCGCCGACGGTGACGTCATCCGTGCCGGGCACTCCGAGATCCTGATCCGTATCGTCTGATCCCGTAAGCTCGCGGTGCAGGTCACGACATGGCTCTCGAGGGAATCGTCGGTCGTATCGTGATCGAAATCGACCGACGGCCCTATGATGCTGCCAACACACGCGCGGCGCCGACACCGGGGCCGGCAAGACCAGCAGGCTGGTGGGGGTGGTCGAACCGCACCTACGGCACCGACGTACACGGTCGAACAGGAGGTGGAGCGCCGTGCAGGGACTGATCCTGCAACTGACCCGTGCGGGGTTCCTTCTGCTGTTGTGGTTGTTCGTGTGGGCTGTGCTGCGCACGTTGCGCAGCGACATCTACGCGGCATCCGGCATTCGGATCCAGCCCAGGGCCGCACGCGGTTCCGCGGTGCTGCCTTCCTTCAGCCGGGGCCAGAAGGGCGCCAAATTTCTTGTGGTGACTCAGGGTTCACTCGCCGGCACTCGCATCTCGCTCGGCACCCAACCGGTGCTGATCGGGCGTGCGGACGACTCCACGCTGGTACTCACCGATGACTACGCCTCGACCAGGCATGCGCGACTGTCTCCGCGTGGTGACGACTGGTACGTCGAGGACCTCGGCTCGACGAACGGCACCTACCTCGATCGCGCGAAAGTCACCACCGCCGTCCGTGTTCCACTCGGCACGCCTGTCCGTGTCGGCAAAACAGTGATCGAGCTGCGATCGTGACACTTGTTCTCCGCTACGCAGCGCGCAGCGACCGCGGTCTCGTCCGAGGCAACAACGAAGATTCCGTGTACGCGGGCGCCCGGCTGCTCGCACTCGCCGACGGCATGGGCGGCCATGCCGCGGGAGAAGTCGCGTCCCAGTTGATGATCGCCGCGCTCGCCCACCTCGACGACGACGAGCCCGGCGACGATCTGCTCGGCAAGCTCGACGCGGCCACCCGAGAAGGCAACGCCGCCATCGCCGATCAGGTCGAGGAGGAGCCCGAGCTCGACGGCATGGGCACCACGCTCACCGCGATCCTGTTCGCGGGCAAGAAACTCGGCCTCGTGCACATCGGCGACTCGCGCGCCTACCTGCTGCGCGGCGGCGAGCTCGGCCAGATCACCCGGGACGACACCTTCGTCCAATCGCTGGTCGACGAGGGCAGGATCACACCGGAGCAGGCGCACACGCACCCGCAGCGCTCGCTGATCATGCGCGCGCTCACCGGCAACGAGATCGAGCCGACGCTGATCATGCGCGAAGCGCGCGCCGGTGACCGCTACCTGCTGTGTTCCGACGGTCTCTCCGACGTGGTCAGCGACGAGACCATCGCGAACACGATGCGCGAGGGCAGCACCGACGAGTGCGCCGACCGGCTCATCGAGCTGGCGTTGCGCAGCGGCGGTCCGGACAACGTGACCGTCGTCGTCGCCGATGTCATCGACCTGGACTACGGCCAGAGCCACCCGATCGTCGCGGGCGCCGCCTCCGGCGTCGACGAGGACACGCCGCCGCCGAACACCGCCGCAGGCCGGGCCTCCGCATTGCGCCCGCCGCGCGCCGCGCCGCGCCGGGCCGCCGCCGCGCCCGAGCCGCCCGCGAAGAAGTCGCACCGGTTGCGCTGGATCGTGCTCGCGCTGGCGCTCATCGTCGCGGTCTGCGTCGGGCTCGTGGTCGGCTACAAGATGATCCGCAGCAACTACTACGTCGGCGCCGACAACGGTTCGGTGGTGATCCTGCGCGGGCTGCCCGGTTCGATCCTCGGTTACTCGATCCACGACGTGAATCTCGTCGGATGTGTGACCCGCAACGGGGAACTCACCCTGACCGACCCCGGCGAAAGTCTGCCGTCGGCGTGCAAGCCGCTAAAGGTCACCGATCTGAAGCAGACCGGCCGCGAGCAGGTGGACAAGGGCTTGCCGCCGGGCTCGCTGGACAAGGCCAGGGACTCGATGACCTACCTCGCCCAGCGAGAACTGCTGCCGCCGTGCCCGGTCAAGGAATCGGCGCCGCAGCCGGGTGTCGTCCCGTCGCCTGCCGAAACCCCGGCCCCCGCGCCCAACGGCGCTCAGCCCGCTCCGGCCACCGCCGCGCCCGCGCCCGCGCCGGCTCCGGCGCCGGAACAGGGCGACGCCAGGGGCACCGAAATCAAGACACCGACGAAGTCGGAGGCTCCTGTCCCGCCGTCGAGCGCGTCGCCCGCCCCCCAGACCGCGGGGGAGAACTGCCGGGTGACGGACTGATGTCCGCGCCGGCACCGCCGTCGGCTGGGGCTTTTCCCAGTCCCCCGGGCGGCTTCGCTCCCGCGCCACCGCCGAGCACCAGACGCAACGTCGAACTTCTGCTGCTCGGGGCGGCGGCGGTGATCACCACGGTGTCCCTGTTCCTGGTCGAGGCCAGTCAGGAACAGTCGATCACCTTGGATATCGCCAAATACGGCTTGGCCTACCTGGCGTTGTTCGCGGTGGCGCACCTGGCCGTGCGGCGGTTCGCCCCGTTCGCCGACCCCCTGCTGTTGCCGATCGTGGCGTTGCTCAACGGACTCGGTCTCGTGCTGATCCACCGGCTCGACTTGGCCGACCAGCAGACCGCCGCCTACAACTCGTGGGCGACCCCCTCCCCCGACGCCAATCAGCAGATCCTGTGGACCGCGCTGGGCACGCTCGTGTTCATCACGCTGCTGATCGCGCTGCGCGACTACCGCACCCTGGCCCGCTACAGCTACACCCTCGGCCTCATCGGCCTTGTCGCGCTGGCCATTCCGGCTCTGCTGCCGAGCGCGTTCTCCGAGACCAACGGCGCGAAGATCTGGATCCGGCTGCCCGGGTTCAGTGTCCAGCCGGGTGAGTTCGCGAAGATCCTGCTGATCATCTTCTTCGCCTCGGTCCTGGTGGCCAAGCGCGAGATCTTCACCGCCGCCGGTCGCCATGTGCTCGGCATGGAGTTCCCGCGCGGCCGCGACCTCGGACCGATCCTGGCCGTCTGGGTCGTCTGCATCGGCGTGCTCGTGTTCGAGAAGGATCTCGGCACCTCGCTGCTGATCTTCAGCACGGTGCTCGTGATGCTCTACATCGCCACCGAACGGGTCGGCTGGCTGGTCATCGGCGGCGGACTGCTCGCGCTCGGATTCGTCTTCGCCTATCAATTGTTCGGCCACGTGCGGGTCCGGGTGGAGACCTGGCTGCACCCGTTCGACGACTACAACAACACCGGCTATCAGATCTCGCAGTCGCTGTTCGGCCTGGCCACCGGCGGTCTCGCCGGGACCGGCCTCGGCAGCGGCAGGCCGAACCAGGTGCCGTTCGCCAAGACCGACTTCATCGTCACTACCATCGGCGAGGAACTCGGCCTGATCGGGCTCGCCGCGGTGCTGGCGCTGTTCCTGGTATTCGTCGTGCGCGGGCTGCGCACCGCACTCGCGGTGCGCGACAGCTTCGGCAAATTGCTCGCGGCCGGCCTGTCGTTCACCATCGCGATCCAGCTGTTCGTCGTGGTCGGGGGTGTGACCAAGCTGATTCCGCTGACCGGTCTCACCACCCCGTTCATGTCCTACGGCGGGTCTTCGCTGCTGGCCAACTACGCGTTGCTGGCGTTGCTGATCAAGATCTCCGACGCCGCCCGCGCACCCGCCCCGGTGCGCAAGAAGGAACCGGCGCCGATCGCCGACGCGCAGACCGAACTGCTGCGGCGCGATGGCGGGCGACCGGAGGCGGGGCCGCTGACATGAACACTCCACTACGCCGAGTCGCGATCGCGGTGATGGTGATGGTCGTCGCACTGCTGGCGAACGCCACCTACGTCCAAGTGATCAAGGCCGACGACCTGCGCTCCGATCCGCGCAACTCCCGGGTTCTGCTGGACGAGTACGCCCGCCAGCGCGGGCAGATCTCGGCAGGCGGCACCGTGCTGGCCGGCTCGGTCGCGACCGATGACCGCTACAAGTACTTGCGCACGTACCCGAGCGAGCCGGAGGCGTACGCACCCGCCACCGGTTTCTACTCGATGCAGTACGGCAGCACCGGACTGGAACGTGCTGAGGACTCGGTGCTCAACGGGTCCGACAGTCAACTGTTCGGCAGCCGCCTCGTCGACCTCATCTCCGGCCGCGACCCGCGCGGCGGCAACGTGGTCACCACGCTCAACCCGCTGATGCAGCAGGTGGCCTACGACCAGATGACCAGCAAGGGCTACACCGGTTCGGTGGTGGCGATCGAGCCGAGCACCGGCAAGATCCTGACCATGGTCTCCACGCCCAGCTACGACCCGAACCTGCTGTCCGGGCACGACGGTGCGCGCGGCACCCAGGCGTGGGAAACGCTGAGCGCGGATCCGCGCCACCCCATGCTGAATCGCGCCATCTCGCAGACCTATCCGCCCGGATCCACGTTCAAAGTCGTGGTCACCGCCGCCGCGCTGTCCAACGGCGCCGCGACTCCCGACGACCAGTTCACCGCCGCGCCGAACATCACGCTGCCCGGCACCAGCACCACGCTGGAGAACTACAACGGCTCCACGTGCGGTCCCAACCCGACAGCTTCGCTGTTCGAAGCGTTCCGTCGCTCGTGCAACACCGCATTCGCCGAACTCGGCGTCAAGGTGGGTGCCGCGAATCTCAAGGACGAGGCGGCCGCGTTCGGCATCGGCCCGCACCGAGGGATCCCGATGCCGGTGGCGGAGAGCACCGTCGGCACCATCTCCGACGACGCCGCCCTGGCCCAGAGCAGCATCGGGCAGCGCGACGTGGCGTTGACCCCGCTGCAGAACGCGGTCGTCGCGGCGACCATCGCCAACGGCGGCGTCCGGATGGAGCCCTACCTGGTCGATCAGTTGCAGGGCCCGGATCTGAGCGAGCTGTCGAAGACCAAGCCGGTCTCGGTCGGCCAAGCCGTCAGCGCCGATGTAGCGTCGACCGTGACCAACCTGATGATCGCGTCGGAGGGCAACACCTCTGGAGGTAACCAGACCCGTTATCAGATCGCGTCCAAGACCGGCACCGCGGAGCACGGGAGCAACCCGCGCAACACGCCGCCGCATGCTTGGTACATCGCGTTCGCCCCCGCGCAGAACCCGAAGATCGCCATCGCGGTGATCGTGGAGAACGGTGGGGACCGGGCGCTTGCCGCGACCGGTGGCTCGGTCGCCGCGCCGGTGGCTCGCGCGGTTCTCGACGCCGGTCTTCGAGGGGGCTGAACGATATGGATGTGCGAGTGAAGGTACGGGGACCTCGATGCTGAACAACGGTGCGATGATCGCCGACCGGTACCGGCTGCAGCGACTGATCGCGACCGGCGGCATGGGCCAGGTCTGGGAAGCGCTGGACACCAGGTTGGACCGCAGGGTCGCGGTCAAGGTGCTGAAGTCGGAGTTCTCGGCCGACCCGACGTTCCGGCATCGATTCCGCACCGAGGCGAAGACCACCGCCCAGCTGAATCACCCCGGCATCGCGGGCATCTACGACTACGGCGAGACGATCGACCCGCAGGGCAGCGAGATCGCCTACCTGGTCATGGAATTCGTCCAGGGTGAGCCGCTGAACACGGTGCTCAACCGCCTGGGCAGGCTATCGGTCGCCCAGGGCCTCGACCTGCTCGAGCAGACCGGCCGTGCCCTGGAGGTGGCGCACCGCGCGGGCGTGGTGCACCGCGACGTGAAGCCGGGCAACATCCTGGTCACCCCGACCGGTCAGGCGAAGATCACCGACTTCGGTATCGCCAAGGCGGTGGACGCCTCCCCGGTGACCAAGACCGGCATGGTGATGGGCACCGCGCAGTACATCGCACCGGAACAGGCGGTCGGCGAGGACGCCACCGCGGCCAGCGACGTCTACTCCCTCGCCGTGGTCGGCTACGAAGTGCTGGCAGGCCAGCGGCCGTTCACCGGCGACGGCGCGCTCACCGTCGCCATGAAGCACGTGCGTGAGACGCCGCCCCCGATGCCGGCCGATCTGCCCGGCAACGTGCGCGAACTGGTCGAGATCACGATGGAGAAGGACCCGGCGCGCCGCTACGCCAGTGGCGGCGAGTTCGCCGACGCGGTCGCCGCGGTGCGCGCGGGCCGGCGTCCGCCGCCGCCGAGTGGTACCCATTCCGCCGCGCCCTTGACCGGCGCCACGCGGGTGCTCCCGCCGGGCCCGACCGCCGTGATCCCCTCCACGCCACCCGACTTCGACGGGGCGACGGTGCGCTACTCGACGCCCGCGGCCGGCGCGGTGGGCGCGGCGAATCGCGGGGGCACGATCGCGGCTCCGGCCACCGTGCTGAGCCGTGGCACGGCGGGCGATCGACCGCCCGGTGGCGACAAGCGGTTCACCACTGCCCAGAAATGGCTGACCGGGCTCGGCATCGGCGCCGTCCTGCTCGCCGCGCTCACGGCCTACCTGCTCTTCGGTGGCGACACCAATCCGGATTCCACGCCGTCGCCGACCGCGACGGTCGCACCGAACCCGAAGCCGGTCCCGCCGGTGGCCACCACGACCACCCCCAAGCCCGCGCCCGCGCCGGTGGAAACCGAGACGTACGAACCGACCACCACCGAGCCGAAGACCACGACACCGGAGCCGACGACGACCACCGCGCCGCCCACCACCACGGCACCGAGCACGACGAAGCCGACGACCACCGCGCCCACTGCCACCGCAACGCGCCCGCGCATCCCGACTCTCGACCTACCATTCCCGGAGATTCCCGGTGCCCGGGGGCCCTCGGCCACTCGCAGCGGATCCGCCACTTCTTCGCAAGGACTGCCATGACGACCCCGAAGAATCTCTCGTCTCGCTACGAGCTGGGCGAGATCATCGGGTTCGGCGGTATGTCCGAGGTGCACAAGGCCCGCGACATCCGGCTGAGCCGCGACGTGGCGATCAAGGTGCTGCGGGCGGACCTCGCCCGCGATCCCACGTTCTACCTGCGGTTCAAGCGCGAAGCACAGAATGCCGCCGCACTGAATCATCCGGCCATCGTCGCGGTCTACGACACCGGTGAGGCCGAGGTGGACGGCGGCCCGCTGCCGTACATCGTGATGGAGTACGTCGACGGCGACACACTGCGTGACATCGTGCGCGGCAAGGGGCCGCTGCCGCCGCGCCGAGCGATGGAAGTCGTCGCTGACGTCTGCGCCGCCTTGGATTTCAGCCACAAGGCCGGGATCGTGCACCGCGACATGAAGCCCGCCAACATCATGATCAATCGGTCCGGCGCGGTGAAGGTGATGGACTTCGGCATCGCGCGCGCGATCGCCGACAGCTCCAACCCGATGACGCAGACCGCGGCGGTGATCGGCACCGCGCAGTACCTCTCGCCGGAACAGGCGCGCGGAGAGACGGTGGACGCCCGCTCGGACGTCTACTCCGTGGGTTGTGTGCTGTTCGAAATCCTCACCGGGGAGCCGCCTTTCACGGGTGACTCCCCGGTCGCCGTCGCCTACCAGCACGTCCGGGAAGATCCGCGGCTGCCATCGCACGTGCACGCGGGGGTGCCCCGCGAGCTGGACTCGGTCGTGCTCAAGGCGATGAGCAAGAACCCGGCCAACCGGTACCAGTCCGCCGCCGAGATGCGCGCCGACCTGATCCGGGTACTCGGCGGCCAGAAGCCCAGCGCCCCCATGGTGATGACCGACGAGGACCGCACCACCTTCATGAGTGCGGACGAGCCTCCGCCGCGGAACTACCGCACCGTCGAACGCCACGACGACACCGCAGAGCAGGATCCGGCCGAACCGAACGGCCAGCGCCGAACCGCCTACATCGCGCTCGGCGCAGTCGCGGCCGTCGCCGTGGCTTTCGCTTTGTTCTGGGTGCTGCTCGGGCCTGGCAGCAGGCCGGACCAGGTAGCCGTTCCCGATCTGTCCAACAAGTCCTCGCAACAGGCGCAGGACGCGCTGCAGAAGCTCGGCTTCACGGTGGCGATCCAGCAGAAGCCCGACGGCAAGGTCGCCACGGGCAACGTCATCGCGACCCAACCCTTGGGCGGCTCGCGGATCGACGAGGGAAGCACCGTCACGGTTCAGGTGTCCTCCGGGCCCGCCCAAGTGCAGGTGCCGAAGCTCACGGGGCTGACCCAGGAGCAGGCCGAGCAGGTGTTGAATTCCAAAGGCCTGCGGATCAACTCGAACATCGAGCGCAAACCGTCGAGCACCGCCGAGAAGGATCAGGTGATCGAGCAGAATCCGTCGCCGGGTTCGAAGGTCGACGTAGACTGGGAAGTCGTCGTCACGATCGGCACCGGCCCGGAAGCGGTTCGCGTCCCCTACGTCGTCGGCCAGACGATCGACGTGGCTCAGCCGAATATCGAGGGCAACGGTTTCAAGGTCGTCGTGCAAGAGGTGCAGTCCTCGAAGCCGAAGGGTGAGGTGGTCGCCTCCAGCCCGGCCGGCGGCAGCAACGCGGAGAAGGGCTCCACGGTTACCGTCCAGGTGTCCGCGGGCGATCTGAAGATGCCGTCGCTGGTCGGTCTTACCGTCTCGCAGGCGGTGGAGAAGCTGCGCGCGGAAGGTTGGACCGGCAGCACCAGCCAGATCAGCCAGTCACCGCAGGGAACCTTCGACGCGGGCAATGTCGGACGCATACTCAGTCAGCAGCCGTCCGCGGGCAGTTCGATCCAGAAGAACAGCGCCATCCTGGTCGGTGTGGGGGTACTGGGTCCGCCGTGATCGGGCGTGGTCACCGGTATCCAGAAAACGAGACCAACCGGTGTGAATTGCGGGAGAATGATGCTGCTCCATCCCAATCAGCGCAGCTGAGCACGAGGAGGTAGCTCATGACCACTGCCAGGGACATCATGAAACCCGGCGTTCAGTGGATCTCCAAGGACACGACTATCGAGCAGGCCGCGCGCACCATGGCCGAACTCAACGTCGGGTCGCTGATCGTCTCGGACGACAACGAACGGATGTGCGGCATCGTCACCGACCGCGACATCGTGGTGAAGTGCATCGCTCAGGGCAAGATCCCCGCGAACTGCCGGGTCGAGGAACTGTGCGAAGCGACGCCGCGGTGGGTCGATGCCAACGCCGACATCGAGGAAGTCCTCGATGAAATGGAGAGCAACCGGGTCAAGCGCATGCCCGTCATCGAGGACAAGCGGCTGGTCGGCATGATCAGCGAAGCGGACCTGGCCAGGCATCTGGACGATAACCAGCTCGGCGAGTTCGTGACCGCCGTCTACGGGCGTCCGTAGCTTTCGAACCGGTGCGGAGGGCGGTATCCCACCGCCCTCTCGGATCGACCTGTGCACTTCGACAACGGTCTGCCGTCCGGCTATGCGAACTCGAGGGAGTTAGGGCGGGCAGCACAATCCGGTCGAGGTGTGGTGTGAGCCGACGCCCGGCCGCGGACGACGGACCGTCGTCCGCGGTGCGTCGCCCCTTTGTCGTGGCACGACCCGCCGTCAGATCCGGTCGGCCTTCGGCAGATACCGCAGCACGGCGACATCGCCGACTTGCGTCACACCCGCCAGCCGCATCCTGCGGTGGGGCGCCCCCGGGAAATCGGCCGGGTCGAGGAAGCGCGGAGCCGCGACGTCACCCACCAGGATCGGGGCCACCGCAAGGTGCAGTTCGTCGGCCAGATCGGCGGCGAGGAACGCGGTATGGATGCGGGTGCCGCCCTCCACCATGAGACGGTCGACGCCCCGGCGGCCCAGATCGTCCAACAGCGCACCGAAGTCGAGTTCGGTGCCGAGATCCACCACATCGGCCAGTCCGCTCAGCCGGGTGGTGAGCTTCGCCGCACCCGCCGCGGTGGTGTAGACGAGCTTGCCGCCGCCGTGGTGCCAGAACCGCAGTTCGGGATCGAGCTCGCCGCTCGCGGAGACCGTGACCTTCAACGGATACTCCGGCTTGCCCGCGGCGAGGCGGGCCGCCCTGCGCTCGGCGCTGCCGACGAGCAGTCGCGGATTGTCGCTGCGCAGGGTCTGCGCTCCGATCAGAATGGCGTCGGAGTCCGCGCGGACTTGGTCGACCCGATCGAAGTCCGCCGCGTCGGACAAGTGCAGCCGCTCGGGGCTCGCGTCGTCGATGTACCCGTCGATACTCGTCGCGACCGACAGGAGCACATGCGGACGGGTCACTGCAGCACCAGCGCGGCGACCTCCGCCTCCAGCGTCTGCACCAACCCTTCGGCGGGACGCTCACCGCACACGCCCAACCAGTTCGCCAGCATTCGGTGCCCGCCCTGGGTGAGCACCGATTCCGGGTGGAACTGCACACCGTGGATGGGCAAGGTGCGATGCCGCATCGCCATCACGATCCCGCTCTCGGTGCGCCCGAGCACCTCGATCTCCTCCGGCAGGGTGTCCTCGAGCACGGTGAGGGAGTGGTACCGCGTGGCGGTGAACGGGTCGGAAAGACCGGCCAGCACGCCGGCGCCGATGTGGAAGACCTCGCTCGTCTTCCCGTGCAGCAACTCGGGAGCCCTGGTGACGGTGGCGCCGAAGGCCTCGCCGATCGCCTGATGGCCGAGGCACACGCCCAGCAGCGGGACATTTTCTTCCGCGCAGGCGCGCACCAACGGGATACTGGCGCCCGCACGGTCCGGAGTGCCGGGGCCTGGACTGATCAGAATGCCGTCGAAGTCACGGACCACCGCCGCGACGTCGGCCAGATTCGGAT
This sequence comes from Nocardia sp. NPDC051929, assembly GCF_044548645.1. Classification (NCBI taxonomy): domain Bacteria; kingdom Bacillati; phylum Actinomycetota; class Actinomycetes; order Mycobacteriales; family Nocardiaceae; genus Nocardia; species Nocardia sp. NPDC051929. The sequence goes on from NZ_JBIUCG010000013.1 coordinate 234,288, forward strand.
CGTCGTTACGCCAGACGACCGCGTCGACACCCAGTTGACCGAGGTACTGCACCAGGTTGAAGACGAAGCTGTCGTAATTGTCGACGACCAGAACACGCATGGCATCGAGATTACGTGCCCGCACGGCACCGCGTCGCATCCATTACCTGTTGGGATAGCCTAGAGACCACGACCTGCACGCCGAATACGAGGACGTCATGCCCAAGTCGAAGGTCCGTAAGAAGACCGACTATACGATCAACCCCGCCAGCCGGACGCCGGTGAAGGTGAAGGCCGGGCCGTCGCCGGTCTGGTATGTCGCCATCATGCTCGGATTCATGCTCGCTGGGCTGGCCTGGCTGCTCGTCTACTACTTGGCGGCCGAGCAGATCAGCTGGATGAACGATCTCAACGCCTGGAACTTCCTGATCGGCTTCGGTCTGATGGTGGTGGGCCTGATCATGACGATGCGCTGGCGCTGAGCGGCGACGTCGCGCAGATTACAGACGTGTCATTCATGCACACCTGTGGATGAGCCTGTGGACAACTCGAGGAGCGATTGGGGAGTGCCGTGAGTTCGGAGTCCGCGGTCCCCGGCTCGCCGGACCATGACGAGCCGGGCCTGGTCTGGACAACGCCGACCTCCGCGCTCGTCGCGGTCGCCGCGGGCGGCGTCGCGTTGGCCGTCGCGGCGGTGGTCACCAACGAGGCGGCGAGCCGCCTGCTCGTAGGACTGGCAGCGGCCGGATTGCTCGCCCTCGCCGCGCTCGGGTTCCGGCAACGCCCGCGACTGTCCGTGGTGCCCGGCGCACAACCACGCATGGTCGTCCGCACTCTGACGGGACCTGACGAATACACCCCCGAGCAAATCGTGCGCGCCCGTGTGGTGAGCTACCGCCGTCTCGGGCGGAAGATGCCGATGCTGGAACTCGACGTCCAGCACGACGGAGTGGACCGGCTGCTGATCTTCGGCCGCTGGGATCTGGGCGCCAATCCCGAGTTCGTATATCAAGACCTGGTCGAAGCCCTGCGGCTCACCCAGGACAAGACCCGCTGACGACGCTGCGGCCGGGACATTCGGCAAACCCGGCCGCGAATGTTTCACGTGAAGCGAATCCCGCTGTCAGGCAGTCGAAGTGATCGCGCCCACAGCCACCAGCCCCAGCGCCGCGAACGCGACGAGCGCCACCGCGATCCAGCCGACCGTCCGTGCCGCTTGCGGAGTGCGCACTCGCAGCCAACCCGGCAGGAACAGAATGCCGAGCGTGGCGACGGTGCCCGCGGCCAGACCGCCGAGATGACCCCAGAGCGAGATGCCGGGCAGTGAGAGGCTGATGAAGACGTTGATGCCGATGATGATCAGCATCTGATTCGGGTTCTGCCGCAACCGGAGCAGAATGATCGTGATCGCACCGAACAGGCCGTACACCGCGCCCGACGCACCCGCCGTGAGACTGTTCTGGGACAACAGCATGACCCCGGCGGCCCCGCCGAGCAACGAGACCAGGTACACCGCCAGGTAGCGCAGCCGGCCCAGCACCAATTCGGCATCCCGGCCCACCACATACAGCGCGAACATGTTCAGCAGCAGGTGGATGGGGCCGTAGTGCAGGAACCCGGAACCGAGCACCCGCCACCATTCGCCGTCCGCGACCGCCGGTGCGAACAGCACCCAATCGAAGAACAGCGCGGAGCCACGCTGGTTGTCCATCAGGCTCTTGGCCTGCGCCGCGGTGATCGCGTAGATCACCACGTTGATCGCGATCAGCGCATAGGTCACATAAGGTGCGGACATCCGGGGCGCTGCCGCGCCCGAGACCGTCCGCACCGGCGCGACGTCGCGCTGATCCGCGCGCAGACAGTCGACACAGTGCTGACCGACGGCCGCGGGTCGCAGGCACTCCGCACAGGACGGCCGCCCGCACCGCGTGCAGGCCAGGCCGGTCGGGCGATTCGGATGGCGGACGCAGGTGGGTGCGGGCGGCTGGGGGTTCATAGTCTCATTCGATCGTGATCTTGGTGATGACGACGGGCTCCACGGGCCGGTCGTTGCGATCGGTCCTGGTGGTCGCGATGGCGTCGACGACCTTCCGGGATTCCGGGTCCACGACTTCACCGAAGATGGTGTGCTTGCGGTTGAGGTGCGGCTGCGGTCGAACGGTGATGAAGAACTGGGAGCCGTTGGTGCCGGGCCCCGCGTTGGCCATCGCCAACAGGTAGCCACGGTCGAACCGCAGCTCGGGGTGGAACTCGTCACCGAATTCGTATCCGGGGCCGCCGCGACCGGTCCCGGTGGGATCGCCACCCTGAATCATGAAACCGGCCATCACGCGATGGAACAGGGCGCCGTCATAGAACGGGCCGCTGTTGCCTCCGCTGGCGTTCGCGGTGGTGTAGGGAGCAGAACCGTCGGCGAGACCTAGGAAGTTGCGGACCGTCTTGGGCGCGTGGTTACCGAAAAGCGCGAGCTTGATATCGCCGTGATTCGTGTGCAGCGTTGCCACGGATGTCTGATTCGGTGAGGTCACGCCGCCCATCGTGCCACGGTCGGCGACGCGGCCGCGGAACTGGGCCGGACCGTGCTGTGAGCTGGGCCTCCTGCGCGAATCACCGGGCTGTGCATAGAGTGGTCCAATGACCTCTGGGCGCCTGCATGTCTCGTCGCGTTCACGTAATCGGCTCCTTCTCGCCGCCGCCGTCGCGCTGGCGGGTGGCGTGGCCTATCTGGCCCGCACCCGGCGGCCGCAGCCGCCGGAACCCGCGCCCGCGCCGCCGCGCATCGGATACTCCCGCAACGGCTCCACGCCGACTCCATTGGCGGAGACCGGCGTGGAGACCGAGCACTGACGAGACAGCGGCGGATCAGCGACTGACCGTCTTCTTGTACTGGCGCAGGGCCAGCGGCACGAACACCACCAGGATCACCACCACCCAGGCCAGCGAAGTGATCACCGGGTGCTGCAACGACCAGGCATCCGGCGTCGGCGCGAGCGGACTCGTGTTCCCGAACAGCTCACGCGTCGCCTGGGTCAACGCGGACACCGGGTTCCATTCCGCGATCACCCGCAGGACGGTGGGCAGTTTCTCGCTGGGGACGAACGTGTTGGCGATGAACGTGAGCGGGAAGATCACCATGAAGCTGGCGTTGTTGAACACCTCCGGCGCACGCACCAGCAGCCCGACCACGGCCATGATCCAGGACACCGCGTAGGCGAACAGCAGCAACAGGATGTAGGCCAGCACCGCGTCCAGGAACGAACCGCGGATGCGCCAACCCACGAGCAGACCGGTCAGCGACATGACGGTCAGGCTGACCACGTTGATCACCACATCGCTGATCGTGCGGCCGACCAGCACCGCCGACGAGGCCATCGGCAGCGAGCGGAATCGGTCGATGATGCCCTTCTGCATGTCCTCGGCCAGCCCGGCGCCGGTGAAGGTCGCACCGAACACTACGGTCTGCGCGAAGATGCCCGCGATGAGGAACTCGCGATATCCGCCGGAGAGGCCTGGGACGTCGATGGCCGCGCCGAAGACATAGGCGAACAGCAGCACGAACATGATCGGCGAGAGCGTGGAGAAGATCAGGACGTCGGGGACCCGCTTGATCTTGATGACGTTGCGTTTCGCGATGGTCACACTGTCGCTGACCACAATGGACAGTCGCGCGCCCAGCGAGGGCCTGCCCAGGACCGGGGCGGTGGCGGTCATCGGATCGTTCCTTCCGTAGCTCCCAGCTCGTCGTTCGCCGCGTCACCGGCGGCGATCGCCTCCGCCTCATGACCGGTGAGGGTGAGGAAGACGTCGTCCAGCGACGGGCGGCGCAGACCTACGTCGTGGATCTGCACGCTGTGCTCGGCCAGCCGCCCCACTGCCTCCACCAGTGCCTGCGACCCGTCGGAGACCGGGACGATGATCCGGCGCAACCCTGGTTCCAGATGAATCTCCCCGTCCGCCAAACTCTTCAGCGCGGCCTCGGCCGTCGCGAGATTGTCCACGCGATCGACGGTCAACTCGATGCGGTCGCCGCCGACCATGGTCTTGAGTTCGTCCGCGGTGCCCTTGGCGATCACCTTGCCGTGGTCGATCACCGCGATCGAATCGGCGAGCCGATCCGCCTCCTCCATGTACTGGGTGGTGAGCAGCAACGTTGTCCCACCCGCGACCAATTCCTCGATCACGTCCCAAAGATCCAGGCGCGCACGAGGGTCCAGTCCGGTGGTGGGCTCGTCGAGGAACAGCACGGGAGGGTTCGCGACCAACGCGCCCGCCAGATCGAGGCGACGGCGCATGCCGCCGGAGTAACCCTTGACCGGACGGTCCGCGGCGTCGGTGAGCCGGAATCGTTCGAGCAATTCGCGCGCGCGTTCCTTACTTCGCTGCACCCCCATGTGATAAAGACGTCCCACCATTTCCAAATTCTCGAAACCGGTGAGGTATTCGTCGACCGCGGCATACTGTCCCGACGCCCCGATGCGGGAACGCAACGTCTGCGGATCGCGCAGCACATCGATTCCGGCGACCGTCGCGCGTCCGGCATCCGGCACCAGCAGAGTGGTGAACACGCGGACGGTGGTGGTCTTGCCTGCGCCATTGGGTCCGAGCAGTGCGGTGACGGTGCCTTCCGGGACTCGCAGATCGAGTCCGTCGAGGGCCACCAGCTGGCCGTATCGTTTGACCAGACCCTCGGCGACTATTGCGTCGGGCATGATTCTCCTGAAGTTGACGAGTTCGATGCGAATGAGTGCGACCCCAGGAGCCCCGGGCGCCGATCAATTCGCTGGATCGGATCACCGGCCGATACCCGGCACAGTATCGTCCCGCTCGCCGACAATTTCATCCGATTTGTTTCCGGAGACCTGTCTGCCCCGGAAGGACGACTCGTGCAACGCGAGAAGGCCGCATTCCGATCCGGTCGGTGCTCGGGGGTACCGGATCGGAATGCGACCGGTTCGATGATCCCGCGCGCACGGGTACCCGAGCGCGCGTAGCGGACTACCCGAATCGCCGAGGACCCGTACTCGGATGACGGAAATTCGCATGCGCGTTGTCGCGGCGAGCGGGGGCGCTCCACGCGAACGGTCCAGTCGGTGATCACGAACACATGTTCGCATCGGGGTACGACACATTCGGTCCATGCGCGCGGGCGGCACCACGCCCGGAATGGCAGACACGCCCGAACGTTCTCGTGGATTCCTTTCTTCGGCGACCGGTCGGCATGTTGTGCACAACGCGTATCCGCAGCAGGTCATGCTGCCGTACAGCCATGGAAACGCTTGCTTTACAACACTTTTGGCAAACACTAAGCCAACAGGCGGGAATGGCGTTGGCGACCGAGGGGCCAGGGACAACTGCCATGCGGCATCCAGAAAGTAAGCCCACCCAAAAAAACTTGGAGCGCGGCCGTCCCCCCGCACACACAAACACACATCATCGAGTAGCATCGTTCTCGTCGGCCCCTCCCCCCCGGGCCGACCCTACGCGGGCCTCGGCTAACTCCCCCCCTTCGCCGAGGCCCGCTCCCCATTTCAGACCAGGTCAGACCCCTGTTCCCGCTTGGTGGTCGCCCGGTTCCACCGCCCGCCACGCGGCGGCGAGGCGTTGCGCGCGCACGCGCCCGGCGGTGGCGAGCAGCGGCCGGTCACGCTCCCACCGCTGCCGTGTCACGGGGTCGGCGGACTGCCACAAAGGCTCGAGCTCGGCCAGCACGTCACCGAACGAATCGAAGACCCCGCCGAGGGCGATGTGCACCCCGGCAGCACCCGGCGCATCGATGTCCAGGCCGCGCACGGCGGCCACCAGTGTCAACAGTCGTTGCCGACTCGCGCGCGGCCACTGCGACACCCGAGCCACCCGCACCAGCCAGCCCAGCGTGGCGGCCAGCACGTGGATGTCCTCGATCGTCCGGAACGGCTTGAGGTAGTCCAGATATCCGTCACCGGGAAGCGGCAGCGCCGGCACGCCGGTCAGCACGACCGACGCGTGCGGGACCTCGGGCGCGAACGACAGCGCGGGATGATCGGTCAGGCGCACGCCTGGTTCCCCCGTCTCGACCGTGCAGGCGCGCAACCGGTTCCGCCCGTCCGGCGCCGTGCCGACACTGGCGATCACCACCAGCTGTCGGGCGTAAGAGCCCATGGTCGCGAACGACTTGGTGCCGTCGAGCAGCCAGACACCGTCCCGCTCGGTGAGCTTGGTGCGGATCGCGGCGGGGTGACCGCCGCCTTCCTCGGTGGCGCACATCGCGACCAGTTCGTCGTCCGGCAGGTCGGGAATCAGCGTCCGCAGCGCTTCCTGATAACCGGACAGGAAGGCGAACCCGAGCCGGTCGGCTCCGAAGCCGCCCGCGATCGACACCTCCACCGGCTGCTCGAAACGATTCGCCGCCACACGATGTCGCGTCCACGCCGCGGCGACGTCATCGAGCGGCGCGGCCGCCACCGGCTCGGTCAGCAGGAAGTCGAGCAGAGTATCCACCTCAGCACGGTAACCGAGCAGCGACTCGCTCGAGAGGGCTCGGTGCGGACGACGGCCCGCCGACCAGGGTGAAACGGCGCTTCGATATCGCGTGGGAGCATGCGTCGACGGAACGTGCCCGGAATGCCGGCGATCTGTGAGCAACGGTCGGCCCTGCGTGGGCCGATTCCGTCGACGAGCCTGCTTGACTGAACTGCCGCGCCGTACCGGAAGGAGTTCGACCTGTGCCGGAACTGGAAGAAGATCGCAAGAAGGCACTTTTCGACTCCGAAGCCAGACTGTCCTGGGTGCTGGCGGCACTCGCCGGGTTGATCGGTGCGGCGGCGTTCATGCATACCGCCGGCTATTTCGTCACTTTCATGACGGGCAATACCGAACGGGCCGTCCTCGGGTACTTTCACGACGAATCGGACATGGGTTTGGCGGCCGCCGGATTGCTGATGTCCTTCCTGTCCGGTGTCGTGGTGGCCTCATGGTGCCGCAGACGCTACTGGTCCGGGCACCCGCACGGGCCCACTCTGCTCACCACTGTCTGCCTGGCGCTGGCCTCGGCCGTCGACCTGCTCGAATACCAGACGTCCAGCAAGCCGATCGGTCTGCTGCCGATCTTGTTCGTCGCCTTCGGTGTCGGCGCGCTCAACACATCGTTCGTCCGCAACGGTGAGGTCTCCATACCGCTCAGCTACGTCACCGGGACGCTCGTCAAGCTGGGGCAAGGTGTCGAACGCCACCTAAGCGGTGGCGACTACGCGGACTGGCTCGGGTACTTCCTGCTCTATGCCGGTTTCTCGCTCGGCGCGCTGCTCGGCGGGCTGCTGAGCCTGGTGGTCGCCGGCTGGGCCATGCTGATCACCGCGACAGTCGTGTGCCTGCTCGTCACCGGCTACACCTATCTGCACCTGGATCGGCACGGTCCCCTCCCGCGGTAAGCCACTGCCGGGTGACCGCGGGACTTCGCGACTACCGTGGCCGCGTGCAGAATATCGAAGACGAAGCCGCCGCCTTCGCCGCGCTCGTCATGCAGCATCTGGCGGCGCTGGGCGAAACCGATGTCGAATACGAACCGGACGAGTTCGCGATACACGTCGGCGATCTGTTTCTCGACCTGCACAACATCTTTCGCGAAACGCGTGAGCTCGATGCCACGGAGCGCGATGCCCGGGTCGCACAGCACTGCGACGCCGTGCGTGAGCTACGCGCCCCCGCGCCGGGTTGGCCTTCGGTGCGGTCCATGCTGCGGCCGGTATTGCGTCCCAACAGCTTCGGCGCAGGCGTCGAACCGGAGTCGCGGCCGATCGCTCGCTCCGCGTTTCCATTCGTGGACGAGATGGTGGCCATCGATTTGCCCCACACCCGATCGATCGTCACCTACGCGTCGTTGCGCGAATGGGATGTGAGTCCCGAGGAGGTTTTCGCGGCGGCGCGCGAGAACCTCGGCGCGATAGTGAGTTTCACCGACATAGAGGAAGACGGCATCCTGCAATTCGTCGACGACGGCGACGGCTACTGCACATCATGGCCGCTGTTCCCCGGCTGGCTAGCCGGTTCCGGCTTCGGAACCCGACCACCTGTCGCCTTCATGCCCGATGTCGACACGCTCATCCTCGCGACTGGTGCGGACGATCTCGAGCCGATCTTCGAGGTGGTGGAAGAGCAGTACCGTGACGCGTCCCGGCCGGTCTCGCCACAGGGGTACACCGTGGACGACAGTGGCGCGGTCATTCCGCTCGATCGTTCGCCCGCGCACCGCCACCTGCCCGCCGTGCAGCGGGCCCGATGCGGTTTGGCGGTCACCGAATACGACGCGCAGGCTCAGATTCTCAATGAGATCGTCGAGCGCGATCTGGAATTCACGCCCTATGACCTCGAGTCCGCCTATGTCGGTTCGGTCATGTACGGCCATGGCGACAACGGTCCCTTCACGATCACCGTCTGAGGGGAGGGTGTCGACTACTTGCTCCCGGAGGCCGACTACGTCGCCTTCTGCCGTGACGACCGAGGTGAATTGGAGCGTCTTTTCGAGGTCCCGTTCGATGCTGTCGTGGGACTGACCGGCCTCACTCCGGTCCCGGATCTCTCACCTCGCCGCTACGAAATCCGCCACTGGCCGGATGCCGAGACGCTGGCCGCACTGGAAGGGGCGGCGGTCTCTCCCTGACCTGCGAACTGCGGTGCGGCTGCACCAGAGGGAATCAGAATCGGCGGGCGCCTGTCACCGGCATCGAGGAGAGGGGGGAAGTGGTCACGCCCGTGCCGTATGTCGATGCGTGGATGACTTTGCCGTCGCCTGCGTAGAGGGCGGAGTGGCTTCCGCCGTAGAACGAGACCATGTCGCCGGGACGCAGTTCGTCGAGCGGTACCGGCGTTCCGGCGGCGAGCTGGTCGTAGCTGGTGCGTGGCAGCTCCACGCCGGCCTGCTCGTAGGACCACTGCACAAGCCCGGAGCAATCGAAGGAGTCTGGGCCGACGGCGCCATAGCTGTAATCGGAACCGAGTTTGGTTCGTGCCGCGTCGACGGCCATCTCACCGGCGGTCCTCTGCGGAATCACCGCGGCGGGCGGAGTGGGCGCCCGAGGCATGATCTGCGGGAGGTCACCGAGGAAAGGGATCTCGATCTCCGGAAGCACGCCGATCAGTGGGATCTCGATCGCGGGCACAGTCGTCGGTAACGGCAGCTCGATTACGGGAATCTTCACCGAAACCGGGGACTCGATCGCCGGGCCGAGCGTGGCAGGCGCGATCTCGATCTGCGGAACCGGGGTACTCGCGATGTTCTCGATATCCGAGAACCCCGCGGTCACCGGAGATTCGGTGACGGGGAGTATGGCGTTGTTCAGGGGAATGTAGTCGGAAATCTCGAACGTTCCCACGCCCGGAATGGTCACCGGCTGGGCCGATGCCTCCCCTGCGTTGCACAACACGCCGATGAATGCGGCCGCTCCGGTGGCGAGTGCCCAGAGCACAGCACGTCGCAGGTAGCGGATATATCGGTCGTCGGTCGATGATGCCATGATGCGGTCCTCCGATGCTCATATCGCCGGCCTCCGGCGGAGCCATACGACGCCGCCATGCGTGGCGCGACGGACTTCACCAAAGACCTCGAATTGATTCGAAAACCATCACGGTGCTTCGTCAGTCCAGCGGATCCGATCCGAGTATTCACCTTTCGGCATAGTTTGCATCACGTAAAGCACAACACACCTTTATTTCCATAACGAAATAATAACTCGTTCCGGCACCCGCAACGATAATTCCGCGTCTCGCAATTCGTTCCCCTATACGCAATGACCCCGCAGGGAAAACATTCCGCTGCGGGGCCGTCGCCGACTGGGATTTCACGCGGTGATCTGTTCCTCGATCTGCTCGGCGATTGTACGGAGCTTGGCCGCGAACTCGCGCGCCGCGCGTGGGTCGTCGCTGGATCCTTTGACCACGCGTTTCGTCAGCGCCGCGAGCCGGGATTCCATGGCGGTGAAGATGTCGGCGGAGCGATCGGTCGGGTCGCCCGGCAGTTCGCCGCGCAGCCACGCTTGGAGACGCTCGACCACCACTTCTTCGTCATAGCGTTCGGGCAGCAGCGCCACCGCCTGCCGGAGCTTTCCCGCGGTGACCTTCACGTCGGCACCCGCCGCCACGGTGGTGTAGATGGTGACCGCAGCGTCTTCCCCGTATTCGGCCGCCACCGGCAGCAGTTCGCGGACCTGGCCCTCGTTGATCGCGGGCGCGACCGGCTGCAGCCGCGCGGCGAGCGGCCAAGCGCGAATCAGCTTGTGCGCGTACGACCGCTGCATATCCCACCGCTGTTCCACGTAGTCGTCGAACGTCTCGTGGCTGTCGCGGTAGAGCCTGCCGTCCCGCACGATCTGCAGCGCACGCCCGGCGGCCCAGAATGCGATCCGCAGCGTGTCGATCGACGACTCGCACGCCGTCAACTGCGCCCGTTCTCGGTCGCTCAGGGGTCCGTCACCCGCGTCCGGCACCGGCATGGTCAAGACATTCGGGCTCACGGCCGGCTTCGACCGCCGCCATTCGGCGTCGCGCAGCGGGGACACCGGTGGCGTGTGCTCGGCGCCGTCGGATAGCGGATTCGCCCCGCCGATCGAACCCTTCCTGCGTTGTGGAGGCATCAGGCAGGCACCTCCAGCAGGGCGCGATACGCGCTCAGCAGCTCGTCGCCCACCTTGCGGTACTCGCCCAAATCCTCGATCGGATTCTCGGCGCCCTCCCCCACCTCCCCGTCGGCCGCCTCCCGATACCATTTCCAGGCGCTCAAATAGGAATCGAATACGTCGTAGCCCGCGCTTTCCAAATGGCCCCGCTGCGCACGGTATTCGGTCGAGACATTGACGCCTTTCTTCATGATCACCGGGACTTTGGTCATCAGCACCCGCACCCGGATTTCCCGGTCGGTGTCGGCCGCCGCCTCCTCAGCGGCTTTGAACGTACTCGGCACGCGTTTGACTTCCGACGGGCTCACACTCGTCAACAGCAACAGCTCGTCGCTCTCCGGAACAGCGGCCTTGAAGATATCGGCCGACTCACCCCCGGCATCCACGATGATGACGTCGAAATCGGCGGCATTGTCCGTTATGCAGTCGCCGACATGCCGCGACGGGAACGCGACCAGATGGAACGGCACTTCGATCCCCCCCTTGACCAGCCGCCGGTACCAGGAGTAGCCGGTCTGGCTGAGCGGGTCGGCGTCGATCACCAGCACCCGCAGTTCGTGAACAGAAGCGAAGTAGCTCGCCAAGAAGAACGCTGATGTCGTTTTGCCGACACCGCCCTTGAGATTCCCCAGCGTGATGACCAGAGGTTCGGGCAATTCGAGTGGCGCAACAGAATTCGTCATTGACGTTCCTCCGAGGGTGAGGAGTGTATTACTGTGCCGGGCCAGTCTGGCACAGTATCGACGAATATCGTCTGATTGCGGCGCCTTGTCGCGGCTGTGCCGCTGCCGCTCTGTGTCCAATTGGACACAAAGGTTCCGGCTATCCGGCCGGAAATTTCACCACCCCGCCGGGACGGCGAGCCCGTGTTCCCGCTGCTGCCGACTCGAAATTCGTCGGGGGGGACGCCCGTTATCCGTATCGGCCTCGAAGCTCGGGTGCGTACACCAACGCACCAGCGGTAGGCCGCCGCACCGGAACGAAGCGTTTCAGGTCATCAGTGGAGCCTAGGGGAATCGAACCCCTAACCCCTGCCTTGCAAAGGCAGTGCTCTGCCAATTGAGCTAAGGCCCCTCCCGGGATCAGCGGGTGGTCACCTCGTGCCACATGTCCGCGTCGCTGCGCTGGCGCAGCTTGGAGATGCCGAAGAGAACCAGAACCACGACACCGGCGGTGAGAAGAAGTTTCATGGTTTCCACCCTACTGCGGTGCCCGAAGCCCGCCCAGAAAGACCCGAGCCGGATCTCTGATGGATTCGTCAAGACTGAACAATGAGCCATGACGATCGTGGCCGGAGCCGCTCTGTGTCTCGGCCAGTTATTGCCCGATCACCCCGACCGTGACGACGCCGCCGCCACCGATCAGGTTATCGAAGACCTGCTTCGGATGTTCGGCGTTCTGGCCGACGAGGCGGACGAGATCTGCTCACGCCACCTGCCTTCCCTCGCCGAGGTGCTCGAGCGCGCCGCCTGACCGGGCGTCACCCGGGGCGCGGCCGACGGCGCTCGGTTGACGCGACAACCTGCCGTTTTGACCATCTCAGCGGTGAGAAGGTAACGTTTTGCAGGCGTATGTACGCGCGGGGCCTTAGCTCAATTGGCAGAGCACTGCCTTTGCAAGGCAGGGGTTAGGGGTTCGATTCCCCTAGGCTCCACTCGTCGAAGGCTCATGCTCGAGGAGCGTGAGCCTTTTTCGTGTGGTTCCGGTGTGTACCGTTCAGTTCTCCGGCGGGAACTGCCCGTTCGCCTGCACGGTGGTGCCGTTCAGGGTGAATGTCACGACGCTCGGTCCTCCTTGCGGGCAGCACAGCGCGTCGTCCTTCAACGGCCAGCGGTACTGCACGGACACGGTGTCGCGGGTCTTGCCCAGAACTGTTGTGTACCCGTATGGCCGCGCGCTCGCGGTCCCGAGATACTTCCCGCCGGTGAAGAAGAGAACGTGTGTGCCGGGATGAATTCCCGGCCATTCCACAGTCATCCACGACAGCACCCCGGAACATCCTGCCGCGATGGGATCCTCGCTCGCCCCTTGGATCGTCCACGACCCGCCACCGGTCGGCGCGGCCAACGTGGCGACCGAGGACGCCGCGAGCGCCGAGTTGACGTCGAAGCACAGGCCGTGGCCGCTACCTTCCGGCGCCGACTGCGTAGCGGGAGACGAGGTCGCCGCAACGGATGGTTCCGGGACCGCGGTGGCCCCGGGAGCCGGTTGTTGCGCCGTCGCCGGCTGCGGCGCCCCTCCCGCTTGTGGTAACCCTCCCGGTTGTGGCGCCGCCCCCGGTTGTTCGCCGATCGCTGTTGTCCGCGTCGCCGCCGGACCCGCCGATGACGCGGTGGTCGTACTTCCCGCCGACGTCGCGGACCCGGCCGATGTGCTCGAGTCGGTCCCGCACGCGGCGGTTGCGACCACAACGGTGGCCGCGATCGACAGCACAGCCGATAGTCTGACGTTCATTGCGCACCCCTCGAAATTGCTGACCGAGCTTCGGTTTCGATATTCGTTCGGGCCGCGATCACCGGCGCGCCGAAGCGACGCGTTGCGGCATCGCAGCGCGACGAATGTTCTTGTCCCTCAACTGTTGTCAGATATGTCGGACCGACCGCCCGTGGTGTTACAGGGGTGCGTCCAGCGGGAGTCTCCGGTCTGAACAGCAAGTGCCGATACGCGGAGACATCTCGGGCACGCGCGAGCCCTCCAGGAAATCGCCCAGGCCCAGAACACCGTCCCGCAGGAGATCATTCTGGGCCGGCGCAGCGTTCGGAGGGCGAACGGTCGTTGGATAACACCGCTGTAACGGCGGAAGTGGAGCCGCCGATGGACTTGGCGGTACGCCTGAGCGGACCGAAAACCCAAGAGAGAAAGGCAGATTCGACATGACTCGAATCACTCGGCTCACCATCGGCGCGCTTTTGACCGTGGCTGTGCTGGCACCTGCCGCAACCGCGCAGGCGGAGACTTCGCAGCCCACTCCGTCTGTGTCATCGATCGCCGCCGGCGACAGCGGCTCGGCGAGCGGTTCGTCGTCGGGAATCCTTTGCACCATCATCAAGCTGATGCTCATGAACCAGGGCCCCCAGTTCTGCCAGTAGAACCCCGAGAGCGCGACCGGGATTTCGACGACCGACCGGCATGTGCGCAGGGCACCGGCGATTGCCGGACGACGGTGCCCCCGGCGGTCTCGCCCAGGCGACATGACCCCGCTCTCACATGAATCGCTACCACCCAACGTTTCAGGAGTTTCAGATGTCCACACTGCGTGGAATCCTCGTCGGCGCGCTGATCAGTGCCGCGACCCTCGTCGGCGCCGGCGCCGCCACGGCCGAACCCCTTCCGCTCGAGGCCTTCACCCCGGCACCGACCGACTCCGTCGCTGGCGGGCTTTGTGACGCACACCCCGCCCTCGCCTTGTGGTGCTTCATCAGCCAATCGGCGTAGAAGTCCTTGACGCATCAGCGCCGAGTAGGCGGTGCGGTATCGGCCCCTGGAGCGCGGGGTGAGGCAGCGGACGCGCCGGGTCTACAGGGAACGCGGCGAAGTTCGCTGAACGGCGGACGGCCGGTTGATGACGCAACGGTAGATCGGCTCGAGAGGACCGGAATGGCGCCTGACCTGGCACTGAGGGAGGTGGGCCTAGGAGGACTTGAACCTCCGCACCCCCCGACCGCCGAAACTGCTGGTCAAGGCGTCGAAACTTGGCTCTGCCAGCGGGTTTGAACCTCATCCCACGGCGTTTGGATACGTTTCGATACGTAAACATACACGTTCTTGGTGACGCCGTCACCAGGCGAAATGATGGCCCGGGATTGCGGATCGGTGACCGCGTCACCGGGTATCTCCCGCGTCTCTTAAGTCGCGATTGCCCCACGAAGGCGGGCCTCTCAGCTGTGGCAGACATGCTTCCTGCCCCGATCTGGTCGGGTCCAGCCGACTGAGTGACCCCGCTGCTCAGCCGCAACAGCTCGCCGTTGGCGAGCCCCCGCCTGGTCAAGCAGAGGCGCAACGGCACGGGAAGTGGGTTCCGCGCTGATGAGTGCGAACTGCGGCTGGCCATGAGACGGGAATTGACTCACCAGCCTGAAAGGAAGGACTCGTCGGTGAAGAAGCTCGTGATTAGCTCTCGACAGCAGGTCTCCGAGGGTGTTGGATACCCCACAGAGTTTTCGTTGCAGGTACCAACACCACAGACGCGCCGCTACAGCGCAACGGCCTGGGAGGGGGTTCCGCGTATGGACGATGTCGATCTGACGTGTCCGCACTGCCACCAACTCGACTTGGTGCAGAGTGTGCCCGCCTTGAAAGCCGACGGCGTCTCGACCAGCTTCGGCACGAACGTCTACTCCGGCGTCGGAGTCGCCTCGACTGGCTTGGTGCCGGTGTTCGGCACTGCCGCCGTCGAACGGACACACACCACCGCACTCGCCCACAGCCTTGCCCGCGAGCCTGCCCGTACCCCTGCTGGGTGGCTGACCTTCTTCTCGCTGGTGCTGCTCTTGCCAGCCATGTCATATCTCGTTCCGGGGATCTACGGTATCGCCCATCCCGTGCCCGGGGTCTCGCACGTGATTGCCGCCCTAGCCACGGTCGTCTTCTTCGGGGCGTTGGCGGCGCCTGGCGCTGTCCTGCTCACTGTCGCTGTGTGCCGTATTCGCCGCAACGGTAGAATCGTTCGGGGACGTCGTGACGCGCATGCGGTCTGGCAGGCCGGTTTCTACTGCCATCGGTGCGGTGTGGCGTTTTGGCCTCATTCTCCGGCACCGGGTGTTCCCGCTCGCCAGGCATTCGCCCCGCAGCACTTCCGCTGGTTGGTGTGGAATGCCGGTGGCTACGCCAACGCCTGATCTCCGGGGGTCGGCGACGGTCGCGTCGCAGAACCGGCAGCCAGCCATGACAGCTTCAGAACTGCCGGATGCGAACATCTCAGAGCGGTAGCCGTACACGCGGCACACCGCACGCATCCCATCCCACTTCATCTCGATCGCCCAACGGCCTGGCGCATCGGGCGGCCGACCAGGCGTCGCCAGCATCGGGGCAGGCACGGACACACCAAGCAGCATATCTGTGGCAAATATCGACTCGGTGGGATTGTTCGCTAGTCTCCGACTCGTGCAGTTCGAGGAAAACTCCCTGATCCACCTGGTCGCTGGTGGGATGAGTGTGTTCCGCATCGTTGAGATCGGCGTCGACGGTGACCCAACCAAGGCTCTCGTTCAAGCCGTCGATGACTCCCCCGGAACCTACCCATGGACGACTGATCTGACTCACGCTGTGCCCGCCGGACAGCCCTAGCCGCGCAAGGGCCATTCGCGCATCAGATCCGCCGTCGATGTCTTCTGTCTACTACCGGCCTGCTCCGCCGCTCGTGCCACACGATGCTCAGGTGAGTCCGGCGACTTCTTGGGCGATGGCCGCGAGCCGGGTTTGGGCGGCGGACACGACGCCGTGCCGGTTTTTGTGGGCTTCCTCGTAGGCGACGATCGCGCGGATGTCGGCGGGGTCGGTGAGTTCCTTGACCGCGGCGACGGCTTGGGAAACATTGAGGTATTCGTAATCGTCGACGGGCAGCTCGCCGGGCTCGAGCACGCCGGTGCTGCTGCGGATCGACCGCAGCGCGTCGGCGGCTATGTCGGCGCCTTCGCGGCGAGTGACCTGCTCAGCGGTCTCCAACGCCGCATCGCGGGAAGCCGACAGTGTCTTGACAGCGACATCCCCGGCACGTGCCCCCTGGGCAAGCAACCCGCCCAGGGCGGGTGGGGTGGCGCGCACGGTGTCCAGCGCCCGGTCCAGCCCGCGGGTCGACCAGGTGACCGGGAGGTTGAACAGCTTCACCGCCGTCCCGGCAGCGGCCTGCAAGGGGGTGCGGCGGAGCGCCGCCGGCCCACCAAGAGCGTCCTCGGCCAAGACGGTGGTCAGCCAGTCGACGGTCGCCGAATGCGCGGTGATCAGCCGCTGCGCCAACACCACCACCTCCGGCAGCTGCGCGGCGGTGGCCAGAGCCTTGATGTAGCGGGCGCGATCGACCAGTTGGTGTTCGAGAGCCAGGTCACCGAGCAGGGCCTCGTCGAACGGCAAAGCCTGCTCGACCATCGACTTGACCGCGGCGGCAGCCTGGCCAAGGAACGGACCAACCAGTTCCGGCACATCACCCAGCTCGCGAATGGTGGCCTCGATGGCCTCGGCGCGGGCGCGGGCGTTGTCGGCGTTCTCCGACAACTCTCGGCGCACCGCTTCGGTGCGGGCCTGAGCGATGCGGGTCTCGGCGACCTGGATCTCGGTGTTGGTCAGCGACAGCACAGCGCGGAGTTGCGCGAGCAAAGTCGTGGTGTCTGGAGTGCTCATTGCGGATCTCGTCCCTCCGGTGTCGACAGCATCGGGTCGGCGCAAAGGTGCACCACTGCCGGCGTTACCCAGCCCTACCAGCCAGTAACACCTCTTCGCTTGCTGCGAATGTGCGACCGGAGGTTCATGGGGGATGCTCAGGCGAGTGCTGAGCTGGGACGACCTGGCGGCGTAGGCGCGGAAAAGGTGTGAAGACCCGCCCCGGAAGGGTTCGCTCTGGATAGGCGGGCCTGCCATCACCGTGGAGATATGTGGATCACGGGGTGCGCTGGTCGGTCGCGCCCGGCGGCTGTGCTTACTACGCATCGCTGCCGGACAGTTCCGTCCTCATGCGGGTCGCGGGGCACGGACGCAGCGCCCGAGACGGCGGAAATGCTAGATCGATATCCCACCGTCGTGCATGAAACCTCACGTCACACGTGTCTTTCCGTGTCGGCTACACCCCCTCGACGCTGCGGCCACGCCAACCCACTCGGGGTGCGGCTGTCGGCCACCACCCGGTTAGCCGACACCCAACTCGGATCGTGCAAGCGGTCGCCAACACTCCCGAGACCTATCCATTCCTGACCGATCTCACCTACGCCGTGCCCGCCGAACATCCGTAGCAGCGCACGCTCACCTTCCCAGCCCGGCCACACCGCCAGATCACCTCGCGTGCTCACCGTTGTTTGTCGAGTCATCTGGCGCGGGAGACTCGACGGTGTCGACTGCTTCGATGATCTGCTCTGTCGAGTGACCGGAATCCGTAATGCCGTGGCGAGCACGCTCGAGCCGCCCGGTTGATGCGACCGTCGGGGCTGGTGCTTCCTCCGGTGAGGTGGTGTCGCGGTGGGCGCGGGCCGTGGTGATCAGTTGCCGGGCTTGCTTGGTGCTGATCTCAAGGAGGTCCGCGAGCTCGTCGTCGGAGGCGCCGTGGTCACGGATTACGGCGGCGGCCTCGGCTTGGTCGGCGCGGTGACGGGCGATCTCCTGCGCGGCGGCTGCCTCGACGTCGCTGATCTGCTTGTGCAGCGCCGCGATGTGTTGATCGCGCGTGGTTTCGCACGCGGTGATCGCCGCCCAGTCGGTGAGGTACCGCTTCACCGCCTCATGGATGGCGCGCTCGCGCTGGCGTGCCAGTTCACGGCGTTGTTTGCTGCGGGCGCGTGAGCGTTCCAGTCGTACAACGACTTCGGGGGATCGAGCCGCGCGCGGGGAGCGCGGCGGGCGACGCGACGACATGGCCGGCCTCCTGAATTCTGGGCCCGCCTGCTGATTCTCCCCGCTCGATCGTACTCGCCCGGACTGTGGCTCGCGGTGCGTCTCGCCGCCGCGTCCCCGCCAACTCGCCTTTCAATCCACTGATCAGAAAGGACATTCACGTGTACTCGCTCACCGACATTGTCCGCGACCCGACCCAAGTGATCACCTCCATACCCGCCTGGCTCGGCTACATCCCGCACCGACAACTGGTGCTGACCATGCTCAAGGTCACCACCGACCGCGACACCGAGCCCGCCCACCTCGTGGTGCGTTCGGTTGTGGCGGCGTGCAGTCTGACGATGCCGATCCGCGACGTGGCGGCGCGAGCGCGTAGCACTGCGGCAAGCATCGACGCATCCGCGACCTTGGCCGTGATCGTCGATGACCGGCTCAGCGACCCCGACTTCGGACCGGCCCTACCCGCGGCTGGGCGTCGTTTGGTCGACGAGCTCGCTCACCGCCTCGCCGACAGTTCCGCACCTCTGATCGGCGGGTGGGCAACCCGGGAGATCGCCGCGGAGTCACCGTGGTGGGCGCTGATCGGTTCCACCGGTCGCGGTGTTCTCATCTATCCGGCGCGGTCGCCGATCGCACTCGACCGGCTGGTTGCCGGTCAGCCGGTGTACCCCTCGCGCCAAGCACTGCGCGACACCCTCGCCCCAGATCCGGCGCTCACCGCGCAGATCGAGATGCTGCTGCCCGCAGCCAGTGCACGCGCCCGGCAGCAGTGCCGCCGCGCCGTGCTGCACCATGATCTGACCGGCTATCACCGGCGTTGTCTGGAGTCGGTGTTGTGGCGGATCGCCGACATCGCCGCCGGAGACATTCCAGTGCCAACGCAGTTGGCGGCGCTGGCGGTGACGCTGGGTGAACGAGCCGTCCTCGACTGCCTGCCCGCCACCGCCATCAGCAAGGACGCGGCCGCCGCCGAACAGCTGTGGACACTGCTCGTACGCTGCCTACCCGGCGCGGCGGCAGCCGAATCCGCGACGTTGCTGGCCTACAGCGCCTACCTGCGCGGCGAGGGCACCCTCGCCGCCGTCGCATTGGAAACGGCGCTGGCCACGAATTCCCGCCACGCTACCGCCATGGCACTGCGGGCAGCCCTGAACGCTGGGGTGGCACCGGAAAAGCTTCGGCGCCTGGCCGGACTCGGCGTGTCCGCCGCAGCGAAACTCGGCATCGGCATCGGTGAGCCGACGTCCTGACAACAGCACTGCATGTGACCGGTGGCTCGCGCGCCACGGCGCACCCTCACCCCGCGCTGCGGCTGCGAAATTCCTCATTTAGAGAGGTCAAGCTCGTGCCTATCTACCTGCCCGCCCGCGAAGCTCCGGCCCGCGGTCCCGACGGCCGAGGCTGGAACCGGATCTCGCTCTCCGCGCCCTACGGCATCCAGCACCGCCGCGACGAGCCGGTTCCGTGACCACCCCCGACCATCTGCTCCGGCCGACGCGAAAGCCTCTTCCGTGCTCAGAACTGCTACTCCCGCGCGGCGAGCTCGATTTCGCGCTGGCGCCCGGCCCGGATTTGCTCAGCTACGACCAATACCTCATCTCGCTCAGCGGCGTTCTGTAGCCAGTGAGTGTTGTTGCTGAGGGGTGTTGTTACCCTTCGTGATTGAGGTGAACTGGGTGCTCGAAGAGCGTTGGCAGATGTACAGGTACGCCCGGAGTCGCACGGCCGATGGTGTGGCCGAGTTGCTTGGGAATGTGTTGCAGCGGAGCAATTTCGGCGGCCTACCGGACGCGGGTTTGCGGGATGGGCAGCGGTTCGTGATCGGTCCCGATGGCCGGCCTGATCTCCGCGTCAATTGGTGTTTGGGGTCGGCAAAGTGGCGGAGGATGGCGCGGACCACGCAGCGCGATTACGCGTACTCGCTGCTGGTGTGGTTGAACTATCTGGCCACGATCGACTCGAACTGGTGGGACGTCGATGACGAGGTGGCGACGGAGCTCTTGTTCTGGCGGGTCACCGATCCCGCGAACGAGCGGCCGGTGCGGTCGGGGAGTTTCGCGCGGGATCTGGCCGGGCTGAAGAAGTTCTACAGGCTGGTCGGACGCCGATTCGGCGTCGCCGACCCGTTCGCCGACGTGGAGCCGCCGCGGATCGTCAGGCACGCGGATGTGAAGTGGCTCGACCCGGGTGGTTATGAGCGGTGGCGTGATGTCGGGGTCAGGGGGTTCGATCTCACGGGGCGCCCGGATCCGTGGTGGAGGGGGCGCAACGAGCAGCGGGATCGAGCGTTCGTCGATGGCTTGTACGGGAGTGGTCTGCGTGTGTCGGAGTGGGCGAGTGTGGCATTGCCCGAGTTGCCCGCCTACGAGCGGCGGCGTGGTTTCTTCACCTGTGAACTCGCCGATGGATGCGCGAAAGGTGGTTACGGGCACAAGTATTGGATCCCTCGCCCGGCCTTGCGGACCGTGTTGGACTATGTCGAGGGCGCCAGAGCGGCGGCGGTGCGTCGTGCCCGAGCCGCAGGCCGCTATGAACGGGTCGAGAGCCTGAGCATGGTGGTGGAGGTCCACGACACCCGGTCGGTGACGACATTGTCCAGCGGGCGGTATCGGCGAGAACTTTGGAATGATGTGGGGCCGGATGCTCGGCTTGGTCTGTTTCGCCGGAGTGCGCAGGGCTTGGAACCGTTGGCCTTGTGGTTGAACGAGAACGGCCTGCCGCGTGACCCGGGAGGGTGGGAGCACACGTTCGCCGCTGCCAATGAGCGGATCGAGTCGCTGGGGCTGGAGAACTTCGGCTGCACTGCCCATATGCTGCGGCATTCGTTTGCGCTGAGGTGGTTCGCGGTGGGCAAGCTGATCAAGTATTCGCGGCTGGGTCATCTCACCGCCGACGAGCAGCGCGACTTCCGTGAGGAGATCGGCGATGTCTGGCATCTGGTCCAGACCATGCTGGGTCACCGCACCGTCGAGACAACCCGAGACGTCTACCTCGAACCATTTCGAAGCCTGGAAGTCGAAGCGTTGCTGGCCCACGCCGACGACTCTCTGGTCAAGGCGTTCATGGCCGACGTCTTCGCCGACCACCCGTGGGTTCGCACCGACCCGCTCGCGGTCACCCGGTGAGCCGCGGACGTCGCGCCGCCCTCCCGTCGTCGGTTGCCCGGACTCGTCATGGGCTCATGGTGTCCGAGGACGGACGTCGGATCGTGCGCTGCTACAGCCAGGACGGCCGGGACCGCAGAGACCTCGACGTGTCGGTGCTGATGACGCCGGAACCCTTGCGGGAGGCGATGATCGCGGCGCTTGTCGCGCGCACGGCACCAGGCGCCGGACTGACGTCCAGGCCTTCGTTCGAGAGCGTCTATCGAGTGCTGGTGTCCTTCGATCGCTATCTCGCCGGACTCGCCGTGGTCCCGCAGAGCTTGGCCGAGGTCGGTGCCGAGCATTTCGACGGATTCCATGACGACCGCGAAGCCGTGGGCGTGAAGTCGATTCGGTGGCAGCTGGCCGAGCTGCGTCGGCTGCTGTTGCGCGCGAGCGGCATCAGTGCCCCACTGGCGGCTCGGCTGGCCCAACCCCTTCCGCGCCTGCCCCCGAGCAAGCCCTCGCACAGCTACACCAGGACCGAACTGAA
This sequence comes from Nocardia sp. NPDC051929, assembly GCF_044548645.1. Classification (NCBI taxonomy): domain Bacteria; kingdom Bacillati; phylum Actinomycetota; class Actinomycetes; order Mycobacteriales; family Nocardiaceae; genus Nocardia; species Nocardia sp. NPDC051929. Next base: position 256,085 of record NZ_JBIUCG010000013.1, read on the forward strand.
GCGGATCGCCGAAGCCGCGAGAACTACTTTACGTTCGGCGGAGCGACGCATCCGCGCCAACAGGGAGCTGCTGGACCGGTTCCGGACCGGGGACCTCGACGTGAGCACGGATCTCGACCTGCGACGCCGCCTCGAGATTCTCGAGCATCTGGACCGTCTCGGCGACGTCCCGCGTCGGGTTCGCAATTGCGGGAAACGCGTCTACAACGCTCCCGAGGTGTGGGTGATGCTGCGCGGCAGAATCAAGAATATCGTCGGCTGGCTCTATCTGATGCCGGAGGAGATCGACGCCGTGGCGGTGCTGTTCGGTGTCATGACAGGGCAGAACCCGGATGTGATCCGCACGATGACCGCAACCCATCACCGCGCCGACGGCGGCACCAGGACGGGTACGGCGATCGTGGGTCTGCACAAACCGCGCCGCGGGCCCCGCGCCTACATGGATCTGGCGTTGTCGGAGGTCCCGGACTGGATCAGCATTCCCGACCAGCCGACCGAGGTGTCGACCCGCGACACTCTGCACACGCCGTTCGGCCTCTACGTGCTGGTCCACGACCTGACGGCGCGGGCCCGGCAGTTCGCGGGCAGCGACCGCTTGCTGGTGGCTTACATGTCTGCCGGCGGTGGACGCAGCCTGAAAGGCCGTGGCTGGCGTGCGATGCCACTCAACGGGACGTTGATCAGCGCTCTGGGCAGAACGTGGAATCTGGCGTCGGATGAGGTGAACGAGGACGATCGCCCGGTGCCGATGCGTCCGCTGCGGTTGGAAACGCTGCGCATGACCTATATCGAGCTGCACCAGAAGCCGGTCGCCCATACCGAACGGACCGCGGCGACTGGCTATCTGGTCCGCAACCGCGGCAACATCAACGAATACCGCAAGGTCGTCGCCGACACGCTGACCAGCGAAGTGGCCAAGGCACGAGCCCGCTCGAGGATCGCCACGATGACCACCGAGCAGGTGACCCACGCCAGAGACAACGTCGAGCGGGCCGCCGAACAGATGCAGTTGGAGCCTGTCGTACTCGAACGGATGCTCGCCGGCGAACTGGATACGGTGCTGGCCGCGTGCACCGACAACCACAACGGACCCTACACCCCGGATGGACCGTGTCGGGCCTCGTTTCTGCTCTGCCTGGATTGCGAATGCGCCAGGGCGCTGCCGCGGCATCTTCGGTTGCAGGTGATCGTCCATGACCGGCTCACCGAGCGCCGTGAGCAGATGAACGCGCTGCACTGGGCGCAGCGTTTCGCCGGGCCACACGCCCAACTGGCCGATCTGTTGGAACAACACGACCGCGCCGCCGTCGTGGACGCCCGCGCCAGCGCGGGACCGGCCGAACACGCCCTCGCGGACCGCCTACTGAACAGGGAGCTCGACATCCGATGACCTCCGCGAAACCCATCCTCCTCGGCGAGGCGAGCGGGCTTGCCCACGGACTGCCCGACGGCACGATATGGCCTGACACGCACACGCTGGTGCTGGCGAATCGGCAGATCAGGCCAGACGTCGACCCGGCGCGGCTGTCTCGCTTCGCCGATGACCGGTGGGACCTCAATCCCGCAGTCTTCGAGGACCACGCACGCTCGCAGTCCCTCAATTTCGAGGTCGTCGCCGAACCGCTGCGCCAGGCCGCCAAGCACTACCTCTGGCAGCTGATCAATCATCCCCGAGCCCGCACCCTGCGCCAGTCGGGCAGTCGCATCGCGATCCACACGATCGAGATCCTGTTCTACGGGGCGTTGCAGCACGTCCTGAACTGGTTCGCCGACCAGGGAGTCACCCAGTTCTGCGAGGTCACCGAGGAGATGCTGTGGGACTACCTCGACGCACTCGACCAGGACCAGGTCGTGGTCGCGCAACGCTACCGCCGCATCACCGAGATCCGGCGGCTCTGGACGCACCGGGAGATCCTGCCGCCCGCGCTGCGGCTGCCGCAGGCGCCTCCGTGGGATGGCGAGGACACCCAGGACCTCCTCGAACAACGCCGCGGGGATCGCGAGAACCGCACCCGACGGATCAGCGAGCACACGATGCAAACTTTGCTGGCCTGGGCGGTGCGGTTCGTCGAGGACTTCAGCGACGACATCGTGGCCGCGTGGGACGAGCACCGAAGATTGTTGGCCCTGCGCCCGGAACACGTTCGCGCCAAGCACTCCCGGCGCCCGCGCGGCGGGCTCCAACAGGCGGTCGCGGACTACCTCGCCCAGCTGCGGGAACGCGGTGAGCCCCTGCCCGGCAGACGCCGCGAGGACGGAAGTCTGGAGCCAGCCTGGCGGCACATCGCGGCCCAATTGCACTGCGCGCCGTCGTTCCAGCTCACTCCCTCCGGCCGCATGATCGCCGAATCCAGGCTGCCCATCGGTGAACACATCTACCTTGACACCACGATCACCGCGGAGGTGGACGGGCGCCCGTGGCATCCCCGGATCACCATCGATCAGATCCCCCTGCTGGCCAGGCTCCTGCAAACCGCCTGTTTCGTGGTCGTGGCCTACCTATCCGGAGCTCGGGTCGGAGAGGTTCTCAACCTGCGGCGCGGCTGCGTCAGCTTCGACGCCGCCGCGGGGTTGTGGCTAATGGAAGGGCTCTATTTCAAAGGCGCCGAGGACGAGGACGGAAACAAGATCCCCCACGGCGCGATACGCGAAGAACCGTGGGTGGTCATCGAACTCGTCGCCCACGCCACCGAAGTCCTTGAGCGGCTACACGAAAGCCATCTGCTGTTCCCGAACCGGCTCAAGCCGAGGAACATGGGCGACGAGGTCAAACGGCGAGGTGAGGCTCGCTCGGACCGGCTCATCGCAGCGGATATCGCCGAGTTCACCGCGTGGGTCAACGAGTACTGCCGTGGCATGAACCGCACCGATCTCATCCCGGCCGACCCGGGCGGGCCGATCGCTGCCAGTCGTTTCCGGCGCACGTTGGCGTGGTTCATCCGACGCAAGTCCCGCGGCGTGATCGCCGCCTCGATCCAATACGGACACACCTACACCCGAATGCTGCAAGGCTACGCAGGCTCGTATGAGGCCGGATTCCTCGCCGACTACGCCTTCGAGGATTGGCTGTTCCGTATGGAAGGAATCGCCGAGGACGAACAGCGCCTCCTCGCCGGTGAACACGTCAGCGGACCAGCCGCCGACGCCTACCGCTACCGCGTCCACGCCGCCGCCCGCGAGTTCGCGGGCCGCGTCCTGCACAGCGAACGACACGCCCGCGACCTGCTCGGCAACCCTGTGCTCCAGATCCATCACGGCGAAGCGATCACCTGCGTCTTCGACCCAACCACCGCGGCCTGCCAACTCCGAGGCACAGCAGAGGACCCCATGGTCACCCCGGACACCGACGACTGTCGACCTCGCTGCCGCAACATCGCCCGCACCGACCGCGACATCGCCCGCGCGCAGAAGGCAGCCGAAGAGCTGGCCGAGATCGTCGACGATCCCCCGGCCCCACCCATCCGCCACGCCCGCGAACGACACGAACTCGACCGACTCCTCACCATCATCGACAACCACCGATCCGGAGCCCCGCAATGAGCGTCCTGTCCCTCGCCGGGGAGACCGATCCGGTTCGCCGCGACATCATCGCCGCCATCAACCGCATGCTGACCGGCACTCCCCAACGGTCTCGAGGGCGACTGAACATCTGCCAACTCGCCGTCGAAGCCGACGTCAAACGGTGGCGCCTCACCCATCAGCACATCGACCTCAAAGACCGGTTCCAGGCCGAGATCGCACACTTAGAAACCGAACACGCAGCGATCATCCGATCCGCCGACGATTACGAAGACCTCAAACGCAAACACGCTGAACTGAACCACCACTGCCGTGACCTGGAAAGGCGTTTGGAGGTATACGCGGTTGCCCTCAACCAACTCGCCTTGGAGAACGCCGCCCTGGCCAGCCGCGACGCCGACGCCGCCAAAGTCAGAGCGTTAGCACTGGGCCGTTGACCAAATCCCTGACACTTCAGTCACCTCGTTGGTTGTGCGCCAGGATAGTCCACGGACACTGACCTCGTGTAATGACGAATCGGTGAATGAACCTGACAGAACCTGAGCGACGTTGCCGCCGTGGTCCTCTGTCACGCCAGCCAGTGGGCAGTCGGAGCTGTTCGAATTTCGACATTTGCTCAACTGCTCACGTGGCGCATACCGCGACACCTGGTTTACGAGCGACGCACCGATACCCGACTCGGCCCAGTCGACCGAACCGGCCCCGACAACCCAATCGGCAACTCCCCACCCAGAGATCGACAGGGCCGACTACTCGACTATCCGAAAGCACTCGCACAACAAGGGCTGAATTCAGAGAAATCCGAGCAGCTTGTCGACGAACCAGAAGGCGTGACTGTGCGGATGAGCCAAGTCTAATACCATCCCTGTCAGCCGACCCTGAAAGTCGAATCGCCCGACGTACCGCCCATTACCCATCTGGAAGGTGATCTCATCATCTGTCGCACGGGTGTCAGTTAATTCGATGAATCCGGGCTGGCCATGAATATTACCCTTGCCGTTGAACGTGCCGTCACCGTCCTCACTTACCACGTCAACGTGGAGAGTGAAGCTGTTACCTTGGTGAAGATTCCAAGTTCCGGTTACATCTCTGGGCAGCATCCCTTAAATCCTTGCTCGTTGCGATATTCGTGCTCGCGCCCCGAGGGGCCGCCGATCGGGATCGTGTTGGATCCCGTAGATCCTGCCCAATCGGCGACCCCAGGGGATCAACAGGGCCGACTGCTCGACTATCCGAGAGCACAAGCGCTGAATTCAGAGAAATCCGAACAGCTTGTCGGCGAACCAGGTGGCGTGACTGTGTGGATGCGACAGGTCGAACGTTGTTCCTGTCAGCCGACCCTGGAAGTCGAATCGCCCGACGTACCGTCCATCGCCCATCTGGAAGGTAATCTCGTCATCCGTCGCACGGGTGTCAGTGAATTCGATGAATCCGGGCTGGCCATGAATATTACCCTTGCCGTTGAACGTGCCATCTCCGTCCTCACCTGCCACTTCCACATGCACAGTGAAGCCGTTGCTCTGGTGCAGACTCCAATTTCCTCGTACATCTCTGGACATGCCAGATTCCTTTCTATTTCCGATATTTTGTTTCCGACACTCTTGGATTTCTTTCCGGGTTGGACCGGATCGCGGGACTAATTCGATCCGAATCGCCCTCGCCGAACCGCACACACTTGCAGAAGAGCGGAGCCACGTTTCCGAGTGCAGATAGACGACGTTGTCGGGGCGGGAATGCGCCATTGCATCGCCACTTATCTGCTTCCTCGGTACTGATTGACTCGAACCGACTATCGCTCGTCGGTGTTTCAGTCCTGCTACAACGGCTAGGTTTGGGCCCCGAGCTCTCGCTGATCAGTAGGAGTGACTGTGTCGACCAGGTCGATGACGGCCGTCCAGCTCATCTCGCGACCGGCTTGTTGTTCGTCTGGACGCAAGTCCGTGGCCAGCAGTTGATCCATCCGGGCTACGACGGCGGGGTGGGCGAACTGTGTGTAGCGGCGCGGGTCGGCGCCGATGCGGGCGGAGTGGTGCAGCGCTGCCGCGCGTAGCCGGATCGCCTGGTCCGGGGCACCTCGCACGACCAAGGCATAGGCTGCGGCGTAGACGGCGCTCAGCGCTTCGGCGATGTTCGACTGGCGGGCGAAGACGGCCAGCGCGCGATCGATGGCGACGAGGGCTTCGGTGGCGCTGTCGGCGTTGTCCGGGTCTGCCAGGGTCGCCCAGGCGAGCACCACATCGGCCATGCCCTGGCACCACAGGTGACCGCAGTCGGCGCTAAGTTCTCGCGATGCTCGCAGCCAGCGCAATGCCTCGTCGCGTCTACCTTCCAGCAGCGACACCGTCCCTTGGCCGAACTGCGCACAGCCTCGGATCCAATCCGGCGTGGGCAGCCTGTCGACCTCGACCACCAGTTCGTCGACCGCCGTGCGCGCGGCGGGAGGGTCGCCGAGCGCGGTCAGCGCCAGCGCCCGGTACATCAACGCGTACAGCCACAACTCACGTTCCTCGGCCGGTCCGCCGAGCAAAGCCAAGGCAGCATCGGCACATTTCAGCGCTTCGTCGGCATCACCGGCGTGAAACGACACGATCGACAACCCGAGCAGCCCGAACGCCTGCTCGGTGACGGTCGCGCCGGTCGCGGCATCGAGGGCGTCACGGATGAGAGCGCGGCCGACGGCCACGATGCCGAGCACGCTCCAGGCGAATTGCAGCGCCGCCACCGTGCGTAGCGCTTCGCGGGGCTGGTGCGCGAGATCGTAGGCGATGCCGGTGCGCAGGTTCGGCAGTTCGTCGGCCAGTGCCCGGTAGGCGTCTCCGGCGTGATGCCCGGTCAGCAACACCGCTTTCTCAGCGGCGAACGTCCGTGCCCACCGTGCGTGGGCGGCCAGGCTCGCCTGCGGGTCGGTGTCGGCCTCGCGGCAGTAGCCGCGGATGGTTTCCAGTAGGCGATACCGGGTGCCGGCCGCGGTGCGGTCGATGGTGACCACGGACCGGTCGACCAATGACGCCAGCGTGGCGAGCACACCCGCCCCCAGCTGGTCTGGTTCTGTTGCCGCGGCGGCCTGCCAGGTGAATCCGCCCTCGAAAGGCCACAGCCGCAGTAGCAGGGCACGATCGGTCGCGCCGAGGTTGTCGATGCTCCATCCGAGGGCCGCGTGCAGATCGGGGTGCCGCGACAGCGATCCGCGTGGGGTGGAGCCGAGCACGTCGCGCCGGTCGCGAATATGGGTGGCGATCCCCGTCAACCCGAACGCGCGCTCCCTCGCGGCGGCCAGCTCGATGGCCAACGGCAGCCCGTCCAACATCGCGCAGATATCGTGGGCGGCGGCCCGGTCGTCCGCGCTGGGATGCCATCCCGGACGGCCCGCTCGTACCCGATCGAACAGCAGGCGCACCGCAGCGCCGTCGCCACCACCGCCGTTGCCCACCGGTAGCGGTTCGAGGGTCAGCACATGCTCGCCATCGACGCCCAGCGGCTGTCTGCTGGTGGCCAGGACACGCAGTTCCCGGCAGGCGGCAAGCAACCTTACTACCAGCCGGGCCACCGGCTCGATCACGTGCTCGCAGTTGTCGAGTACCAGCAGTCCGGGCTGCATCGTCAGGGCCCGACAGACCAGTGGAAGGGGATCACCGCCGTAGTGGACCAGCGACAGCGCGGTCGCGATCGCGGTCACCACGTTGTCGCCGTCGTTCACGTCACCCAGGCGCACGAACCACCGGTCGACCGGCGCGCCGCCCGTCGCGCAGTGCTCGATCACCAGCCGGGTCTTGCCGACACCGGCGGGCCCCACCACGCACACCATGCGCTCGTCGGCGAGTAGCTCGCTCAACAGCTTCATGTCGTGATCACGGCCGAGGAATGTCGACAGCGGCACCCGCGGCGGATGTTGTCCAGGCGGGGTGACCGGGTGGTCGCGCGGCGGTTCCACGAGCAGACCGGGGTCGTGGTCGAGCATCCGGCGTTCGAGCAACCGCAACGCCGGTCCGGGTTCCACACCCAGCTCCTCGACCAACAGTTCGCGCACACGCCGCAGTTCGGCCAGCGCCTGGACTTGACGACCGCTGCGATACAACCCCAGGGCCAGCAGGCCCCAACGCCGCTCACGGAACGGTGCGGCCGTCACGGCCTCGCTCAGGTCGGCCACCGCGGTCGGGGTATCGCCGCACGCCAGCCTGGCAGCCGCAAGCTCCTCGACCGCGACCTCATGCAATTCGACCAGCCGGGTTCGTTCCGCGACCGGAGCGAGATCCTGATCCAACTCCGGCCACGGCTCACCCCGCCACAGCGCGAGCGCCTCGCTCAGCGATCGTGCCGCTGACACATGGTCGCCAGCGGTCAGCAGGCGCACACCGTCGGTAGTCAGCCTGGTGAACCGGCCGTGATCGGTCTGCTCCGGCGGCACCGCGAGCAGATACCCGGACCCGCTGCGTTGCAACAGCTCTCGTGCGGTCGAACCGAACACCGAACGCAGCCGGGAGGCCAAGACTCGCAGCGTCCCCGATGGCTGCCGCGGCTGGTCGTCACCCCACACCAACTCGGCGAGAACCGCATCAGAGACCGGTGTGCCGACCGCCATCGACAAGGCCGCAAGAAACCGCCGCGGTACCGGCCCGCCAAGATCCACAACACAGCCGTCCACCTCGGCCGTGATCGAGCCCAGTGCCCGCAAGAACAGCACATCCAAAGCGTAACCGGATCAAGGCCGAGAACCTGGGATTCACCAACAGTACCCGCAGGTCTGGGGACCGAGCAGACCCATTTCCCTCACAACCGGTCATGCGTCCACATTGCGAACCGGAACGACGGCTTCAGAACTCACTGGTCGCGATCAAGCGAGGTACCCCTGGGATGCAGACCGGTTCAATATTGATCCTTACCAGTCTCCCCTCAACTGCCCCAGCAAGGTGTGCTTGCGCAAAGCGCAGGAGACCCCGTTCTCGAACACCGCCAGCATGGACGATCGGAAGCCTCATCCGCGACACCCACATCACCATCACCCCACCCGCCCGAAGCGATCCTGGTGCAACAGGTCTGTTGCCACCCCTGCTCCGACACTGCCGAGTGGGCCTGCAATAATTCGATCTACAAGCTAGCCCTCGGCTCCACTCGCACTAGCGGAAGAAGCGGCGGCAAAGACAGCCAGGCAATGGTCGATGTCCTAGTCGAGGTGTTCCACCACCTCGATGTGCTGGACCGGGTCACCACCGTCCATGCCGACATGGGCCGGTCCGACTGGCCCCACACCGCCGCCCTCGCCCGAGAGCACGCCGAGCACTATGGGCTGCGCCATGAGGTCGTGGCCCGGACCGGCGGCGACCTACTCGATCGTGTCGCCGAACGCGGAAAATGGCCTTCTCATCGAAGACGTTGGTGCACAAGCGATTTTAAGCGTGGACCGGCCAGGCGGGTGATCACGATGCTCGTCGCGGAATCCCGCGCCACCGGGATCATCGACCGTCCGGTGAGGGTGTTGAACATCATGGGACACCGCGGCCAAGAATCCGCGGAGAGGGCAAGCCGACCGGCCTTCGTCCACGAGCCCGGCAAGACGTGTATGTGCCCCCGGTGCAGTACCGCCCGCGCCGCCGGGACTCCGCCCACCGGCAGCGTCTCGAACTCGCGGCGGATCGTCGACACCTGGCTGCCGCTTCATGGCTGGGACCTCGACACGGTGTGGGCGCGGATCGCGGCGGCGGGTACCCGGCCCCATTTTTCCTACCGGGCAGGATTCCCGCGCGCATCGTGTGTGTTCTGCATCTACTCGCCCAGGTCGGGCCTGGTGCGGGCCGCGCGCCTGCATCCGGAGTTGGCCGCGCAGTACGCGGCGGTCGAGGCCCGTATCGGGCACCGCTTCCGCCTGGACGTGTCCATGGCGGAGGTCATCGCCGAAGCCACCACCGATACCGACACCGTGCCGGTCGCCGACTGGCTCGACTGAACCCGGTCTCTCCCAGCCCACTGGCTCCGACGGACTTCCGATCGTGTCCCGACACGGCTGGACGCGACTGGATATGCGCATAACCACACCCGAACTCTCAGAAAGGAAACATCGTGAGTGGCGACGAGATCGACGCCTATCATCCCGATTTCGACCCGTACATGCCCGATGAGCATCGGGTCGAGAACGCGGTGAAGGTGTATCTGGTGTTCGAGGACGGCCGATGGTATCTGGACGCGTCGATCCACCAGAACCAACCGCTCGATGAAGTGCGGGGGACCCAGTGCAGCTATGAGCAGCCACGCCAGGATTGCGTGGTGTGCTCGACCCAGCAGGGCCTGGCGGTGGTCGAGGCCGCCGACCGGGCGAACATGCCCAGCGGCCGGGAACTGCTCGACATGCTGGCCGCCGAGTTCGGTTGCGATCTCGTACCGGTCGGGATGGCAGGACCCGGACAACAGATCAGGCGGCTCAGCGAGCAGGTCCAGGAACTCCTGGACAAGAAGAGTGACGTCGACCAACTCGGTGAGAAGCTCGTCGCCGCCTTCGTCGCCGCAGTCGAGCTGTCGACCTATCTCAACATGCGAACCCGGCGCGGACGCCTGCGCGGCCTGCTCGCCCACATCACCCGAAAAGCCGCCACATGACCGGCCGCAGCGACCACGCTGTGCCTGCACGTCGGCTGCCGACCGCGAAACGACGACGAACTGCGGTATGCAGGTGCTCTGCGATGGCGGCATGCCGCTGCTGAGCATCGACTGCCAGCGCGACGCCGCGGGGGTGCTGACGGTCGAGATGAGGTCGGCCGAACTTGCCCAAACGGCACCGATGCGGAGATCCAGGTTCGACGGCGCCAAGTTCGCGCAACGCCATACCACGCCAGCCGCCCGCTGGGGGTGCCCCCGAGTCCGCGCAGTCGGTCCTGGCGGTGTCCACGTCCGCCATCACGTGCGGTGTCTGCACGGTGAACCCCGCCGCTACGTGTGGTCCTATGCGGGGGCTCTGCATACCGGCATTCTCGCCGACTACGGCGCGCACTTCGAATCCCTGGACCCGCAGGACCAGCCGCTGGGCGTGCTTGTCCCTGTCTGTGTCGATTCTGTGTGAAAGGTGATCATCGATGGCTGTGAGAACCTCGGTGTCCGTGCCCGAGTTCGCTCGCGAGATACTGGCCGAGTCACGAATCGAAGGCAACAACCTGTTCCTGTCCCAGCAGCTGAGCCAAGCCGACTACCGCAAGATCAACAGGGTCATCGAATCCATGGGCGGAAAATGGAACCGCCGCGCACAAGCCCACATCTTTCCCGACGACCCCACCGAGACCATCGCGGCCGCCGTGGCGCGCGGCACGACCCCCAACACCGACAGAAAAGTGTTGGAGGCGTACTTCGCCACACCCGAGCAGCTGGCCCGCCACATCGTCGCGGGTGAGCACTCCGGCATCGCCGCTCTCGCGCCCGGCGCGCATGTGCTCGAGCCGTCGGCCGGCGATGGCGCGCTGGTGCGGGCGATCCTGGCCACCAACCCGAACGTGCAGGTCACCGCCGTGGAACCCGACCGCGAGCGTGCCGCGGCCATCGCCTACGACCCGCGGGTCACCATCGTGGTAGCCAGTTTCGAGGAGTTCGCCGCGACAGCGACACCCGGGTACGCGGGCGTGGTGATGAACCCGCCGTTCGCGCTGCCGGGACGCCCGACGGTGTGGATGGACCACCTCTACACCGCCTGGGACCTGCTCGACGACGGCGGACAGCTCCTGGCCCTCGCACCCAACAACTACACCTACCGCACCGACCGCGACCACCGGGCGATGCGTGAATTCATCACCGACCACGGCGGTTACGAGACAGTGCCCGCCGGGGCATTCACCACCTCCGGCACCGAAGTCGACACCGTGCTCCTGCACGCCCGCCGCCCCGTCGACCGCTGACAGACCGGCATTCCGAGGCACGGATCTCCCACCGACCACGGGCCTCTGCCCTCGGTTCCGGCCCCTCGGTCGTGGCAGTCCTTCCCTCGGCGCGCAGTGCCCTTCATCCCTGGGCCGTGAGCGCACCCGGGGTCTGCTCGTTCGCATCAGCGCCCGGGGCATCGGTTCCGGCCGTGAGTGCCGGGCCGGGTCATCTGCCGAAAGGAATGGTCGCTATGGTCGAGGATGCCGAGGGATTGTTCTCTCTGGCAGCGCTTTTCGATGACGAGGCGATGCCGGTGTGCTGGTCCTTCGGTCTCGGTGTCGACAGCGCGGCGGGCGTCACCCGTACCCTGCTCGACCCGGGTTTCCGGCCACCGCAGTTGCTCGATGATCTGTCGAATCTGCTGGTAATGGTCGCTCAGACGGGGGACGAGTGGTCGTCGACCTGTGACCTGGTCGCGCAACATATTCTGCCGTTGCTTGCCGCCCGGAGAGTGCGCTTCGTTGAAGTCGCCCGCGCCGGGCCCAGCGTCGCCGACGGTATCGTTGTCCTGCAAGATACCCGGACCCCGACGCGTCTGCATCCCGATCCCGACGAGCACGGCTTCTACCCGCTCTCGGCCGAGCATCGCGGCAACGGGGTCATGCCCACCCTAAACGGGCGCGCCTGCTCGGCCAAGGCTAAGGGCCAGCCCTTAGATGCCTGGCGGGCAACACATTTGGGTCCGCGCCCCTACATCCACGCCGTGGGGTTCTCCGCCGAGGAGACCGGAAGGATCGCCCGCGACACCTCGGTGACGATGGGTGGGCGCCGCCACCCGATCTATCCCCTGCACGCGGCCGGGATGAGCCGCGCGATGAGCCAAGGTTACCTGTACGGTCTGTTCGGCGTATGGTGGCCGAAAAGTTGCTGCCGCCAATGCTGCTTCGTGAGTGTGCCCAGTTGGCCCGACCAGCTCGCCCGGTATCGCGCCTATCCCGAGGAAGCCTCCAAGCATCTGGTCGATGAATACTGCGCGCTGGCGCTCAACCACCGCAGCGGGCTGTTCGGGCCGGGGAAATCGTTGCGTGACAGGCTGCGGGCGGACGGTGCGTACGAGGTCCACGCCCTGGCCGAGGCGGCGATGGATGCGTGTGAGTGGGCGGTGTATCGGGTGCGGCGCTGCTATAGCGCCCGCGCGAAAGCGTGGCGCGCGGTTGAGGTCACTCACCGCGCCGACCGGGCCGGAGCCGAGCGGTTCGTCTTCGACCTCGCCGATAGCCTGGGGATCGCTGTGCGTACCGACGGTGAGCACGCCCGCCTTTGGCTGACCACCGACACCGAGCACTATCCACGCTTGGAGGAGTTCTTCGTCGCGGCCCCGAATACAATCAACCCGAAGAAACGTTCAGGGTTCGAAACCCGCTGGGGCGGACACGCCGACGAGCGATTGCTGGCACTCGAACATTGTGCCTCGCAGCGATAGTTGACCAATCTCAACGATAGTTGACCAGCGAAGCAATGCCCGCGCCGCACAGCTATGCCCCCAATGACGGTTCCCAGACTTTGCTGGCGGCTGAGGCCGCGTTCAGGGGTGTCGATCGGCCGTCGACGCTTCGGTTGAGGTTGCGAGAGTTGGATGTCCGGCCTCAAGGCTGATGTGGTCAGGGTCGAGCGGCTGCTTCAGGAACGCTCGGAAATGCCGAGTTGACGTTCCGGTGCACGGCGGACCTTGCGCGTCCTGTGGAATTGGCGCTGCGCGGTGCCAGGTTCGGGTCCGGTCAGTGGTAGCGCAGCGGCTGGCCGCATTTCGGGCAGCGCCCCTCGGCTTTGAGGTGCGCTTCCTCCGCCAGGGTGCCAGGCAAAATCGCCACCAGAGACTCGCGACACGCTGGGCCGTGCTGGTTGACCCGCCGAAGCGGCGGATGTTGCCGTGTCCATCCGACGTAATGCAGTACTGCTTTCCGGGTGTCGGCATCGCGCAGCATGGTCGGCTCGTCGAAGCATGCGATGTAGAGGTGCTCGGCGTGAGCACGGCAACTGCCCTCGCACCAGTCGCGGGCCAGCGGGGGTATCCCGCCGTAGTCATCGGGCACAAATCTGTTCCGCACAGGCAGCGGCGGGAGTTCGGTCAGCGGTGTGCCGCTCCAGACTCCGTGCGGGTCGCGACCGTGTACAGCCAGGTCCCCAATCAGCATGTCGTACCGTTCAGCGTTGGTCGCGCACGAGTCCAGAGCCGCGGCCCGGTGAAGGTATTGCGCTGTCGCGGCGGCGATCCGTGGCTCCCACTCGGGATCGTCGCGAGGCATGCACCTGCACCCGGCCAAGAAGGGGACCTCATCCCCGAAGGAGCCCTCGTATGTGGCGATTCGATCTTTGCAGAACCTGCACACGAGCCCACGGGGACGCTGCTGCTCGGCGCGCGTTGTCGTGTCTATGACCATGGCGTGGCATTGCTGGCAGATCATGCAAAGCCCGCCGGCCAGTGTGAGGAGTTCGTCAAGCTGGAACGAGTCCAGCTTGTAAGTGGACTCCCGCCTGGCAATCGCAGCCGCCGACAGAGTGAGCATGCATCCCCCGACGCAGTTGCGGTGATTGTCGCGATCGACAACAGACCCCATAGTGCCTCACGCTAGCCGAACGCACTGACACACCGAGCGCCTGCAACATGCGGGACCGCGACGCCTGCTGACCACAGGTGGGCCCCGGGCACGGCGACCGGCTCGGCCCGGAGTCGACCGCCGTCCGCGCAAAACGTGCACCCCGGTACGTATCAGAAGGATTCTGCTGGCTCGTGCACACGAGCTGCTCAGCGACGACGACCCCGCCGACGCACCGGCGGGCGGTTCTCCCGAGACCGCCTTCGTCATCGGCCATCACGATCCGTACCCGTTCGCTCTGGACGAAGCCGCGTTCGCGGGCTGGATCGCGGCGGAAGGGGATCAGATCGCGGGCAACATCCCGTGCAATCACGACGAGCAGCCGCCAGCGACCTGGTGGCACTGCTCGACGCCGCTCGCAATGCCGACGTTCTCACCAGCGACCCTCGGCTGGAAATCCTCGTCGACCACGACAACACACCGCAGCTTCCCGGCTTCACCCTCATGTTGCGCAACTACAGCGGCGGGCAGGAAAGCGTCGCCGTGACCACCGGAATCACCGAAATACTCTTCCCTGACAGTGGACTCTCGACGGCCGCGGCAATCCGTTTCCACCTCGAACACATCGTGGAGATCGCCAACGGCCTGCTCCACCTCATCACGGGTCGTCTCTGACAGCCCATGACATGAAGAGGGCACGCACTGCCCGCAGCGGCTCCGGCGAACACCGCCGCGGCGACGCCGTTCCAACATCGGCAGCACAGATCCCGGTCGCGTCGCCTCCTCTGACTCGCCGCGGTCGACGCTGCCGAGCGACCCGGTCGCCGAATCGACGAACTCTGTTCCGACAACAGCAAAGGCAGGACGCTCATGATCTCCGTCCCGGAACTACGTACTTGGGTGTCGGGTTTGGATACCTCCGGTTTCGTCGGAATCGACGAAGGGGGCCTCACCCTGGTGGAGGTCGGCGACGACGACCTTCTCACCGGCGCCTATCTCGAGGTCGGCGGATGCGACGACAACACCGAGATCGCACCGCCGTCGGGCACCGCTGTCGAGCCCGCGCGCGCGAGTGCCGCGGCGGGGGCGGCGGTGATCTCGGTGGCGGATTTGCTGGCGATGGTCGGTGGCAGCCTCACCCGCACCGAACTCCCCAAGGTGCGCGCCGCGATCCGGAATTCGAGTATCGGTGACTCGCTCGGCGATGTGGTGTTCGCCGTCATCGCCAGACGCCGCCGCGAACTCACCGCCGAACTGCGCGCGTTCACCGATCCCGAGGCGTTCACCACACGTCTGGGCCCGGCACCGCTGGTCTCGGTCAGCGCCGAGCGGATCGGTGGCCTGTTCGCCGCGATCGAGGAAGCGACCGGACTGTCGTTGATCCGCGTGCGCTGCGGTGACGCCGCGCGGCTGTGCGTCGACGACCGCGTGACAGGCAGGTTGTTCGAGGTCGGCGACACTCTCGAGTCGTGGTTGCTCGGCGAGGCCACCTTCCCCGGCCCGACCGCGGAGTGGATCGGCGCCCCCGTCGACGACTTCACCCGCGACGAACTGACCCCCACCGGCCCCCACGACTACCAGCTGCCCGAAACCGCATCCCGCCGCGACTGCCCCGCGGCTACAGAAAACGGCCGGACCCAACGCTGACATATGCGTAGATGCGCATGCCGACAACTCTTGGAAGGAGGTCATGCTCGTGACCGCGCTGACGATTTCCCACACGGCCGAGGAAGGCACCCTGTTGACCGGTACCGTCCGCGACGACGGCACCTACGAGGTCATGTGCGCGGTGCGCAAGGCGGTCGGGCATTGGCGGTGGGCGCGCAGTTTGGGGTGTTGGATCGTGGTGTCCTCCCGCGATCGCCAGCCCAAGCAGTACTACATCGACTACGCCGCAACGAAGTTGCGCGAGGCCGGATACACCGTCGAGCTCGCCATCGACCGCAGCGTGCGCGCCACCGAGGACGCCGAGACCGACCGCGCCCTCCGACAAGCCGACCGAGTCGATGCGTTGCAGAGCAAGGCATCCCGCAAAGACGCGAAAGCCGTCGCCGCAGAAGCCGCGCATCAGCGAGCCCACGACGCCTTGCCCCCGGGCGGGGAACCGATCAAGATCGGACACCATTCCGAACGCCGCCACCGCAACGCCATCGACAAGTCATGGAAGGCGTGGGGACGATCGGTCGAAGCCGACCGCGATGCCACCCGCGCCCACAATCGCGCCGAGGCCGCCACCCACACCACCGAGCAACGGTATTCCCCGCGGACGGTGGCCAACCGGATCGAGGTCCTGGAAGCCGAACAGCGCGCCGATCAACGCGCCCTCGATGGGCACACCCGCCGGTTCCTCGACAGCGACGGCAACGTGTATCAGACCGACACCACCCGGCCGGCGACCGGCGAGTACCGGGCGCGGGTGCTGGACCGGATGACCCAGCGCGAGCGCGATATCACCTACTGGAAGCAGGTCCGCCAGTCCCAGATCGATGAAGGGCTGACCCCGGGCTAGGGCCGGGAGGACTTCACGGTCGGGGACTTCGTGCGCGCGGGCGGGTCGACGTGGCGCCAAATCACCCGGGTGAATCCGAAATCGGTCTCGGTGGTGAACTTTTCCCTGTCCCGGTTGGCGGTGCACACCATCGCCGCGAAGATGACCGGGCATCGCTGGATCACCACCGATCACCCGGTGCGCTTCCACGAAATCACCGCCGTCATGACCGAGGCCCAGGCTCGCGAACGGTTTCCCGACATCTTCGCCGACCTCGACGCCAACAGCCTCCCGCCGCGCCCGAAACGCCGGGGCGGGAAGACGAAAATCGACCACCACCTCGGCCCGCACGCCGATTACTGGTCCTGGACGGTCGAGGGCATCGAGTACCACGCGACGTGGGCGCATCCGCCCCACTGGTACGCCACCCCACCCGAACCGATCACCGAACCGGGCACGCTGCGCCTGCGCGCCCAGCGCCGCCCGATCGGGCGCGTGCACGGTGACCCGGTCGAACTCCCGGTGACCGGGTTCCCGATCAGCGGGCCGGTGTGCTGGCCCGAGGAAGTCCACAACCAGGTCCGTGTCCTGGTCGAGGCCCGCACCTACCTGCCCGCCTCCTGACCCGTCGACACCGCCCAGGCGATACCGGGCGAGCCGCGTCGCGGTCCGGATGCTCTCGGCGACTCCGCTGTGCAACAACAGCCTCCGCTCGCTCGACGTCGCCGACCCGGTTCGACTGTCGGTGACCGGTTCCGGCCTGCCCGCCCGCCTCCTACCCATTCACGTCCCATACCAACGGAGACCACCATGCCGTCCACCCCTGTCCGCAACCGCGATTCGACCGATCCTGCGCCCCTGCCCGTCGACCACCACCTCCACCAGGCAGGTTGGCAATGAGAGCGAGCGCGGTGGCGTGGTCGGTCATCGTGCGTGGGCCCACCGGGCAGCTGAGCGAGATCGCGGCCCAGATCACGCCGGGACTGAATTCGACCACGGCGTCCGGTCCGTCCGGGCATCAGCCGTACGCGGGCATCGACCGGGTCCGCGCCGCCGTCGCCGGTGGGGGGTGGGCGTGGCCCTCGGGGCGGGTGACACTCACGATCTCACCGTCGGCCTCATAGGTCATCGAAGGTATGCACGACCTCGCACTGGCCGTGGCGGTACTCGCCGCCACCGCGACGGCACCCGCACAGCGCCTGGCCGAGGTCGTGCTGCTCGGTGAACTCGCGCCCGACGGCCGTCTGCGACCCGTGCGCGCAATCCTGCCCGCCGTGTTAGCCGCCCGCGAGGGCGGGCGCACCGTCGTGATCGTGCCACGCGCCAACCTCGCCGAAGCCGCCCTCGCACCGGGGATGACCGTTCTCGGCGCCGAGCACCTGGGCGCTGTGCTGGCCTGGCTCGGCGGAGCCGACCGCTCCTTGACCGGCTCGGCCGCCGTCGCGGTATCGCCGGAATTCACCGGCGTGGAACTGGGCGATGTGCGTGGTCACTACCGGGCACGGTGGGCGCTCGAGGTCGCCGCCGCCGGGGGACACCACCTGCGCCTGATCGGGCCACCCTCGGCCGGGCTCGGCGCGCTCGCCCGACGCCTGCCCGGGTTGCTGCCGCGACTGACCGAGACCGAGTCGCTGGCAGTGCGGGCAATCACGTCACTGGCGGGCACCCTGCCCGCGGGGCCGCTGGCACCGATCACCGGCCGTCCCTATGTCGAGGTCCATCATTCCGCCAGTGCACGCGCGTTGCTGGGCAGCGCCGCCTCGGGGCGTCCCGGCGCGCTGGCCCGCGCTCACCTCGGGGTGCTGCATCTGGAGTCCTATCCCGACCTGCACGATCGCACGATCGAGGCGTTGCGGTCCCCGCTGGACGACGGCGAGGTTGTGGTGGCCAACCGGGACAGTCTGCTGCGATTGCCCTGCGACACCATCGCGGTCCTGACCTCGGCCGAATGCCTGTGCCACGCCGCACGCGACACCGCGTGTGCCTGCCCACCAGCGGCCAAGCACCGCTACCGGGAACGCCTGCGTCGTGTCCTGGCCGAACGCGCCGACATCACCGTCCACGACAACCCCGACGACCGCGGCGGTTTCGGGGACGACTCCCGCGAATCCAGCGCCGAGGTCCGCCACCGGGTCACCGCGGCCCGCGCGGCAGCAGCCCGACGGTGGCGCGAGCACGGCTACACCACCAACGCGCGCGTCCCCGCATCGCTGCTGCGCCAACACTTTCCGTTGACGCCGTCGCAGGCGGCGCCGCTCGAGGCGGCGCTTCGGCTGGGCCGGATCACCCCGCGCGGCGCGGACCGAACCCTGGCGGTCGCAGCCACCATCGCCGACCTGCGTGGCGCCGACCGTCCCAGCACCCACGAGATCGTCGAAGCCCTGCACCTGCGCGGTTCCGGAACACCATAAGAGCTCCTCGAACCCCACGACATCGCGCCGCACACCCCCGACGACTACCGACGGCGGGCCGATAAGTCCGCACTCACCGTGCCGGTGTGCGGATGTCTCGAAATCCACTGCCAGACCGGCCGATACACCGCCGCACCCTGCACCAGGTGCGGCGTTGTCGTTCGTTTCGAAGGAGCCATCGCCTCATGTCCACACCTGTGCCCGCCGACCCGCCCACCACCGACACCGACATGCGCGCCCGCGCCGAGAACGCCCGAGCGCGTGCCGAGGGCTTCGTATGGGGCGTGCTACACATCCAGCACCCCACCACCCCCGAGGCGAAGACCGCCACAGCGTTCGCAGCCGCCTACGCCGACCTCGTCACCGATGCCCTCACCAGCGAGAGTGTTTTCGTGCCCGATCTGGCGCATGCATGGGTCGCGTGGCGGGTGAGCGGTGACCTCACCGCGAACCTCGCCCCCGCCCCGTCACCGGACGAGCGGGTGGCGGGATTCGAAGAGTACGACGCGGCACTTCGAAACCGGACGGCGTATTGGCTATGCGCCGAGGCACTGGGCTATGTGCGCGGCTGGTGTGATGCCGCCGGGGTCGGGTCCGGTGAGGCGGTCGATTTCGCCCACGCCTACGCCGTGCTCGTGGCCGCGGGCGGATCCCGCCCCAACATCGCCGACGCCTGGACCAACTGGCGCTCGGGCCGCCCCATCACTGCCTTCGGCGAACAACACCCCGGACCGGCCCGACCCAAAGCGTCGTGACCCTGATCGCGGACCACAACAACACCCCCTCGCCTCGCCCCGCGACATCCACCTCGTCGGCGGGCTGTTGCCCACCGAACCGTTTCCCGAAAACTGCGACTCGGACCGATCGAACGGAGAAGCGACGTGATCGACACCTTCGCCTGGACCGCGAACCTCACCCGCCACGGCGGCACCGAACTGGCTCTCATCGCCGCCAGCCCCACCGCCGTGGTCGACACGGTCGCGACCTATCTGGCCGCGCACTCGTGATGGCGCTGGCCGAAAACGGCTCTGTCCCACTTTCGATGATGGGTCCGGTTGCTACGAGGTGGCCAGGACACGGAGCCGGAGTAGGTCGAATCGTGCTCTGCCGTACATGGCT